>JBBPYO010000110.1:0-4214 GCA_038199845.1 Flavobacteriales bacterium | reverse complement strand
TATTGAAAACGATTGCTTTTTTTTGATTATATTTTCGCATCATTTGTTCTACTAGATCGTCGGCCGCATCCTGCATCCAACTTTCCTCGGCATCTATAAGCAAATAGATTCCCGAAGATTCGGCTTTAGCACATACGCGGTCAAAACGTTCCCTGATACGCTGCCATTCTTTTTCTTCGGAAGCACTTAATTCTTCCCTGGCACCTACTTTTTGAAAAATCTCAAAACGACCGAATCCAGTGGGTTTAAAAACAGAAAATGGCATTGAGTTTTTATTTTCGGCAAAATCGATAACATGAATCACTTTTTCAACCGCAGCGTCAAAAAGACTTTCTTCCTCTTCCCCTTCTACCGAAAAATCCAATACCGAGTGTACATTTTTAGTATGCATTTTTTGTACGGTTTCACTACAATCCTCAACGCTCACACCACCACAAAAATGATCAAAAACGGTTGCGCGTATGAGTTTTTCCACAGGTAAGTTGGCATTCAGCGCAAAACGGGTCACAGCAGTACCCACACGCACAAGGGGCTGCACCGAAATCATTTTAAACAAAAAATAAGCACGGTCCAGCTCACTATCAGACTTTAAGGCAAAGGCCGTTTTTGTATCTTCAAAAATCTTATTCTCTAACATTAACTTTTTTTAAAATTGCGCCAAATATACTCAGAAAAAAGGGGACATGTTTATAAAAGAATACTAATTTCCCCACCTTAAAAAATAAAGTTATGCATGCCATTACAGCAAAGGATTACAACATTGTTTTTAACAATGAAGGGTACGCGCTCTTAAATCAACTTATTGCAAAATCTAACTACAGTATTATTTTCATACTGGTAGATACGAATACCCATGAGCATTGCCTTTCCCGTTTCTTATCTAATCTGGAAACAGAAGCTCCAATTGAAATTGTGGAAATAGACGCTGGTGAAACCCATAAAAATATCGAAACGTGTTCCGGCGTTTGGTCGGCTTTGTCCGAACTCAACTGTGACCGCAAAAGCCTTATGATAAATGTTGGAGGCGGTGTTGTCACAGATCTTGGCGGTTTTGTGGCTTGCACGTTTAAGCGAGGTATAGATTACATTAATGTTCCCACTAGCTTATTGGCTATGGTAGATGCATCTGTAGGCGGTAAAACGGGTGTCGATCTGGGTACATTAAAAAATCAGATAGGGGTGATCAGTAATCCTAAAATGGTGCTTGTAGATCCTACTTTTTTAATTAGCCTACCTATGGAGCAATTACGTTCTGGCTACGCCGAAATGCTTAAGCACGGTCTTATAGCAGATCTCGATTATTGGAAAGAAGTTAGTCAGAACCGCTACGATGATTTAGAAAGTATAGAACAACTTATATACCGCTCTATTACAATAAAAAATGAGGTTGTGCTTGAAGATCCTCGAGAAGATAATGTGCGAAAAACGCTCAATTACGGCCATACTTTGGGTCATGCCATTGAATCTCATTTTATGAATAAGGTTTCTCACGAGCAGCTTTTACATGGTGAAGCAATCGCTGTAGGGATGATATTGGCCGCTTTCTTATCTAAGGAAATCTGTGGCTTAACAGAACAGCAAGTTCAGGAAATATCTCAGGGAATTTTACCTCTTTATGAGCGGGTACGTTTTACAAACGATGATATCGCAAGTATACTTGATTTGCTGAAATTTGATAAAAAGAACAGTCACGGCCAGATCTATTTTGTCTTGCTTGAACAAATTGGACAGCCGGTAATTGACAAAAAGGTTTCGAATGAATTGATATTAAGCGCTTTTGAATTTTACAAAAATTTTAGCATATAAGTGGTTGATGCATTTGCAAAACCAAAACGTTTTTTTTTACATTTAGCACCGCATAAAAATGAATTTACTTTTAAAGAACAAGATAGATAAAGGCATTTAAATTTAGAATTACCTGAAGCGATATGGGAAATTGCGAGCTATTATTTAAAATTGATTTTTAGAAATTATTTATACCCACTATTAAAAAAAATATTATTTTCGGGAAGTGACTTTTACCATTTCAAAAACCAAAACCTATTACTATGACTTTGCGTCGCATTATTGTTGATTATAAAAAACTAACTCCAGAAATACTCACACTTCTTGTAGATAAATATCCCTATGGGTATGATGATGACCAGATCATTTCTTTTAGAAATGCGAAGAATGAATTGATTGAAGCTGTAGAAGTCCGTACGGAGGACACCATCTATTTGGTTAAGGTGAGCAAAAAGCTCGAAAATAGCATGGAAAAATTCGATGTGGATGATTATGAAGAGGAGGATATGCAAGATCCTATCAGCGAGATTCCAGAAAAGGTAGATGAGGAAGAAGCATTGATTGAAGGCGAAGAGGAAGAAGATGAGGAGGATTAATACTTCAAAATTCTTAGACTAATATATAAAGAGAAATGCCGGATCCATTCCGGCATTTCTCTTTAAAATTTGACTTTTATTGACTGTTTTTGGGCAGAATAAGCTGTTTTTACACCTCTACAGCAGTTTCCGTTTCTATATCAACAAGGTACCGTTCTGCATCTAATGCCGCCATGCAACCCGTTCCAGCTGCTGTTATTGCTTGTCTGTAATCTTTGTCCTGTACGTCCCCACTTGCAAAAACGCCAGGTTTCGATGTTTTTGTAGATTTTGCGGCAGTGATCAAATAACCTGTGGAATCCATTTCCAACTGATTTTTGAAAATATCGGTATTCGGTTTATGACCTATTGCAATGAATAGTCCTGTGATCTCAATCTCTTCTTTTTCTCTAGTTTCAGCATTTACTATACGTAGACCTTCAACCACTTGCTCGCCCAGCACTTCATCAACTTCTGTATTGTAGCGAACAGTTATATTTTTCCGGGAATTCACACGATGTTGCATCGCCTTTGAAGCACGCATTTCCTCTTTGCGCACAATCATGGTTACATGCTCGCAGATATTGGAAAGATAAGTCGCTTCTTCGGCAGCGGTATCGCCACCACCCACAATAGCAACCTTCTGATTTTTATAGAAAAAACCGTCACACACCGCGCACGCGGAAACACCCCCACCGCGCAATTTTTGTTCGCTGGGAATCCCCAGATATTTTGCCGAAGCACCTGTACTTATAATAATACATTGTGTTTCCAGTTGCTTCTCATTATCTATGGTAACTTTGTGCATCCCCCCTATTTCATCACTGAGAATCACCTGCGTAGCCATACCTATCCGCACTTCCGTGCCAAAACGTTCTGCCTGTTGTTGTAATTGCACCATCATTGTAGGTCCATCTATGCCATCAGGATATCCAGGAAAATTATCTACCTCCGTAGTGGTGGTAAGTTGTCCACCCGGTTCCATCCCAGTATACATAACAGGTTTCAGATCTGCACGTGCTGCATAAATAGCTGCGGTATATCCTGCTGGTCCTGATCCTATGATTAAACATTTTATGTGTTCTACTTCCATATCTTTACATTTTAATAACATTGCAAAAGTACTTCAATAAACCTAGATCAAAAACCTTCTTCAATCTTGATTGTCAATAGCACTATTAAAATAGCCAATTGTCAAATAAATGCAAAAAAATGAATAGAAGTTTTTTAAGTAGTTATATTTAGCCATAAATCAATTCTTATGAAATATTCGATCTGCAGTTTTTTAATTCTTTGTTGTGCAATTTCTGCCTGCGCTCAGGATCCCGATCACACAAAAGAAAATGATATTCCCATAATATCGTCTGATGCCTATAGCTATGAAATCGTAGTTCCAGATCTTGAGATCCCATGGGGTATGGATTTCATGCCTGACGGAAGTTTTCTTATTACCGAGAAAAGTGGCGACCTTATCCATTATAAAGACGGTTCAAAAACCGTAATAAATGGTACGCCTGAGGTATATGCACGCGGACAAGGAGGATTACTTGATGTTCGATTGTCACCAAATTATAAAACTGACAAATCCATTTATCTTACCTATTCTTCCACTGAAGGTGATGCCAAAGGAGGCCACACTGCGCTAATGAAAGCCATATTAAATGGTGACCAGCTGACTGATAAAAAGGTTCTTTACAAAGCAACACCAAATACGACCAAAGGTCAGCACTGGGGAAGCAGAATCGTTTTTGACAACAGTGGACATGTCTTTTTTACGATTGGCGAACGTGGGGAACGCGATGTGAATCCACAGGATATTACACGTGATGGCGGTAAAGTTTATAAACTCAATAT
>JBBPYO010000109.1:0-7521 GCA_038199845.1 Flavobacteriales bacterium | reverse complement strand
AGGGATTGTGGATCATACGGTAACTCCTTCCCATATTTTTTAAATGCAGCCTGATTAAAATAATTAAACAGGAAACGCTGGTAGGAATATAAGGGTAAAAACATCTCTTCGTTAAAGGAAACATTTTTTCTATACGCATAGAAATCTTCGGGAATTTCTTGAAGCAATTTCATTTTTGATGGCACAAAATTGGTCAGTGGATAGACTTCTTTGCGTGCATAAATATCATAATTGATAATAGCTTTGGCAATTTCCGCAAATTCATCGTCGGCATGATGCGTTTTTTTGAACATCTGCCAGCGCTTGTTTCTAATAAGTTGAAGCGAATCAAGATAACGTTCAAATATTTTTGGGGTTTCATGATAAATAGAGTTGCGCGCCATTTGCTTGTTCTCCCTTTCATTCATCACAAAAAGATCGATCATGAAATTATTTTTGGCTCCGCCGAAACCTGAAAAGGTTAAGCTTTCATCAAATTCGAATGTATTTACCCGAATAATGACACTATCTCCGGGAGTTAAATAAACAAGTTGTCTTTCCTTATGTAGAAATTCATAAATACCAGGGTGAAAATCGGGTATTTTGGTAAGAAAACGGTTATTTGCATTAATCTCAATCTCTTCAACGATTTTCTTTCCTTTTCTTAAGATTATGGAATTACCTGTAGGATTTAGAATTTGACCACCAAACCAAGTCCCCTCTTTTGCCTTTTGTGGAGCGTCTTCACAACCCAGCAATGCCGAAAATATTGACAACAATAAAAGATACCTGTAAAACATAGAAAATTTGGGGTAAAATACCTGAAAATCAAATATAACAGGCTTTTGCAAAACTGCTGTTAAGCCCTAGTTAAAACATATTTTTTAAAAGTTAATCTTTTTAGTTGTCCACAACTTTGAGTACTTTTGCCAATCTTTTAAAAATCCAATTCAGCCATGTTATCAGTATCTAATCTTTCCGTTCAGTTCGGCAAGCGCGTTTTGTTTGACGAGGTCAATGTTTCCTTTAATCAAGGGAATTGTTATGGCATTATAGGGGCAAACGGCGCCGGTAAATCTACTCTTTTAAAAATCATTTCTGGTAAGGAAGATCCCACCTCTGGACACGTGAACCTTGAACCCGGTAAGCGCATGTCTGTATTGGAGCAGGATCACTATGCTTATGATGATTTTACCGTTCTGGAAACGGTGCTTCAAGGCAATAAACCACTGCATAAGATCAAGACAGAAATGGATGCGCTTTATGCAGATTATAGTGATGAGAATGCAGATCGCATTGGAGAGCTGCAGGTTCGATTTGAAGAAATGAACGGCTGGAACGCAGATAGCGATGCTGCGTCAATGCTCTCTAACCTTGGCATAACAGAAGATTTACATTACTCCCAGGTAAAAGATCTTGACAATATTCAAAAAGTACGTGTATTGCTCGCTCAGGCACTTTTTGGCAATCCTGATGTGTTGATCATGGATGAGCCTACAAATGACCTGGATTATGAAACTATTAATTGGCTGGAAAATTTTCTGGCGAATTATGACAACTGCGTGATCGTAGTGTCGCACGACCGTCACTTTCTGGATGCAGTTTGTACACATATCTCTGACATCGACTTTGGAAAAATCACTCATTATAGTGGTAATTATACCTTCTGGTATGAATCGTCACAGCTTGCAATGCGCCAGCGTACCAACCAGAATAAAAAGGCCGAAGAGAAGAAAAAGGAACTACAAGAATTTATTGCCCGTTTTAGCGCTAACGTCGCCAAGAGTAAACAAGCTACTTCGCGTAAAAAGATGATTGATAAGCTCAATATTGAAGAAATTAAACCGTCTAGCCGCCGTTATCCTGCAATAATCTTTGAACGCGAACGCGAAGCCGGAGATCAGATTTTTAATACAGATAAACTGGCAAGTTCCATAGACGGGGAAATGCTATTTCAAAAAGCAAGCATTAATTTGGCAAAAGGCGATAAAGTGATTCTCTTTTCGAAGGATTCCCGCGCCACCACTGCTTTTTATGAGATCATAAACGGTAACCAAACCCCGCTTGAGGGAAAATATGATTGGGGCGTGACCACAAATCAATCCTATCTTCCACTTGATAATCATAGTTATTTTGAAAACGATCTTACTTTAGTAGATTGGTTGCGACAATATGCAAAAACGGAACAGGAACGCGAAGAGGTTTATTTGCGAGGTTTTCTGGGAAAAATGATTTTCTCTGGCGAGGAAGCTTTAAAAACTTCTAATGTGCTTTCTGGTGGTGAGAAAGTACGCTGTATGTTGAGCCGCATGATGATGCAACGTGCAAATGTGCTTATGTTTGATGAACCTACAAACCACTTGGATCTTGAATCTATTACCGCAATAAACAATAGCTTAAAGAACTTTAAAGGTAGTATCATACTCACCACAAGCGACCACGAGTTTGCACAAACTGTGGGCAATCGTGTTGTTGAGCTTACGCCAAAAGGAGTCATTGACCGGTACATGACTTTTGACGATTATATGAACGATGATAAAATAAAGCAACAACGTAATGAGATGTATGCGGTGGAAGCTTAATTAGAGAATTTCACAAATTAAAAAATCGGTTAAAAGGAGTAATTTTTACTCTTTTTAACCGATTTTTTAGTGTTCATATAAAGATAAAATATCTGTAATGGCTGATAATAAGAAGGAAAACAGATTGTTTTATTTCCTGAAATAATTCACTACTGTGATACTGCAAAAAACAAGTATAAACCCGCTTAAAAGAATACGCCAGGTGCTTAATTCCTCACCTTGTAAAAGTGGATACAGACGCCATAAAGAATATAAAATAAGAGCTACATTAAGTAAAACGTTAAGAATAGAACGATTTTTTTTCGCACCCTTCTTAACAAGTGGACGTTTATTGTCTTTCTTAATTGGTTTATCTTCTTCTAACCGACTTTCAGCAGCTTGTTTCTCAAGAATTTCCGAAGGCACGGCTTCCACATCCTCGTCCATTTTTCTTTCTACAATACGTTTGGCGCGCATAGATTCATTTCTTTTGACAAAAATGAGTGCTTGATTAGAATACCCGCCACCAAAACCAGCCCTCAACTGACTATCTTGATCATTTCTGACCACTGAAGAAATCCCTTCTTCGTCAAAAATATTTTTCAGATAATTTGCTTTTATAGCAGATCCCGTAAAAACGTGTTCGTAATCAGATTCTTTCAACATTATTGGGCTTTGTCAAATTTACTTTGCCAAATGGCAGTATTAAAATTCTTACCAGAAGAAAAACCATAAAAAAGAACCACAGCCACAATGGACTTAAACATGAAGAAAAAAACCATGATATCTTGACTAAATGATTGCTTTTTTGCAAAAAGTCCATCCGGAATGAGCATAGTTACCAGTACGCTAGAAAGTAAAATAGTGAAGATTAAATTTTCTAGGGATTTAAATGGCCACATCATCATTTTTCGGAAAGGATGCAAATCTCTTCCCCATTTATGAATTAGGTAGTAATATTTGTTGCCCATGGGTACAAATAATAACGGGTCATCTGTTTTATGGAGTACAAACATTTTGGACGGGGCAATGATCTTAAAACCGCTAAGTGCGATATTGTGTTCACGTTCCAGCTTTTTAATCTCGCTTATACCTTCCTGCGGAATTTTACCTTTAAAAAAATGCGTATCGAGGAACCGCAATCGGTAATTTATACAGATTATGCGAATAGTGTCTTCATGAAAAATACGACCACTTTCTAATTTGTCAAAATCAAAGGTGTTGAAATCCTTATATTCTTCAGATTGTAAGGCGGTATTTATACGGTTTTCGCGTGTAGCGTCTTCCTCAAGTACACGATGAAATTGTGCCAAAATATCGACAGAGTCACTAGACCTATCACGTTCCCGCAACAATATTTGATGTACGTTTGTTCTGTTAAATAGCATTTTCTTTTTTTTTTAGCAACGTAAAGTTAGCGAAACAGCAATTAATTCACACTACTTTAAATGCTAAAGTATTATCGTAGAGTCGCTCCCACTTCGTTCTCAAAACGGCTTTTAAAAGTTTCCATAATTTTATCTACGCGTTTATCAGTTAGGGTTTTTTCTTCATCCTGAAAGAGAAAACTTACTGCATAACTTTTTTTGCCTGCAGGAAGGCTTTCACCTTCATAAACGTCAAAGAGATTTACACTGCGAAGCAACTTTTTCTCCGCATTTCCTGCAATATCATAAATGGCCGAAAACGATATGTTTTTGTCTAAAAGTAGAGCAAAATCGCGTCGTACGGTGGGATATTTAGATATGGGCGCAAAAAGTGTTTTCTTCTTATCGAGTAGTGAGAGCACATTGTCCCAGTTAAAAATAGCGTGACCAACTTCCTGTTCTATGTCAAAGTGTGCGCCAACTTTTTTACGGATAATTCCCAGTTCAACAATCTGTTTTTTTGCAGCGCTGAGTTGTAAACCTTCGGTAAAAACGTCATTTTTTATCGGTTTTTCGGTGATTTCTGAAAGTCCCAAGCGTTCTATTATAGCATTTACCAGACCTTTTAAGTAGAAAAAAGTAGTTGGCCGTGATTCGCTCGTCCAGTGATCTCCAGTGCGATTTCCGGTGATGAGCAGACTTAGGCATTTTTGCTCCTCACGACCTCCACTGTAATTGTGGTAAGTTTTACCGAATTCAAATAACTTAAAGTTATTCTGCTTTCGGTTTAAATTATGCGCTACAGCTTCCAGTCCAGAAAATAGCATACTCTGGCGCATCACACTTAGGTCATTACTCAATGGGTTAAGCATAGTGACATTGTGTTCTTCTTTTAATGAATCACTAAGTTGAATATAACCTGGCGTAGAGAGCGAGTTCCCCATAATCTCATAAAAACCGAGACCCACCAACTGATCTCCAATAATATTCTGCACGCGGTAATCTTCAAACCAATGGCTTTGCGATATGGAGGCGTTTAATTTCTGTTTAAAATCAATATTATTGTAACCATAAACGCGTAAAATCTCTTCGATTACATCTACCTCACGGGTAACATCATTTCGGTAGGCCGGTACCATCATCCCAAGACCGCTTTCAGTTACATTGATGATTTTAATATCTAATGATGCCAGAATTGATTTTATGGTTTCTTTCGGGATTTCTTCTCCAATGAGTTTGTAAGCTCGTTCATAATTGAGCACCACTTGGTGATCTTCTACTCTTTTGGGATAAATATCGGCTACATCACTGGTGACTTCACCGCCGGCAACCTCTTGAATCAAAAGAGCGGCACGTTTTAAGGCATATTTGGTAATATTGACATCTATACCGCGCTCAAAGCGAAAGGAAGCGTCTGTATTAAGTCCATGTCTTTTTGCGGTTTTTCTAATACTGATCGGGTCAAAATAGGCACTTTCTAAAAATATGGCCGTTGTGGTTGCACTCACTCCGCTATCCTCACCTCCATAAACGCCGGCAATGCACAAGGGTTTTTCAGCATCACAGATCATAATATCTTCTTCATGCAATTCTCTTTCTACACCATCAAGCGTAGTGAATTTTGTACCACTGATCACAGTTTTTACATTGATCTCTTCTCCTTCAATTTTGGCAAGATCAAAGGCATGCAGAGGTTGTCCCAACTCGTGCAAGACGTAATTGGTGGCATCCACAACATTATTTTTTGGCGTTAACCCGATGGATTTTAAGCGGTTTTGTAACCATGCTGGCGATTCTTTTATGCTGAGATTGCTGATGGTTAATCCACAATAGCGCGGAGCCAACTCATGATTGAGTACCGCCACCGAAATTTTTTGTGTTCGGTTGGCGACGTGAAATGAACTTGTGGATGGTGTAAGAAATTCAGAATTTATTTTCAACTGAATCATACCGGCGCGTAGATCGCGTGCAACACCCATATGGCTCATGGCATCTGCGCGGTTTGGAGTCAGGCCTATTTCAAAAACATGATCGCTTTCCACATCATATAATTCTGATAGGAGCGTACCGGGTTCTAAACTTTCGTCTAGCACCATAATACCGTCGTGGCTTTCGCCCAGTCCCAGCTCATCCTCAGCGCAGATCATACCATTGCTTATTTCGCCTCTTATTTTACCTTCTTTTATGATCCATGCTTCTCCTTTAGCGTCGTAAAGTGTGGTTCCTGCGGTTGCTACGGGCACTTTTTGACCTGCGGCCACATTCGGCGCCCCGCAAACAATCTGTACGGGATCTCCCTTGCCTAGATAAACGGTAGTAAGTTGTAGCCGGTCTGCATTGGGGTGTTTCACGCAGGTGAGCACTTCACCCACGACAACGCCTTTAAGGCTGCCCTTTACGCTTTCAAAGGTTTCTATGCCTTCTACCTCAAGACCGAGATCGGTAAGAAGTTCGCCGGTTTTTTGAGGATCCCAGTCTGTATTTATAAATTGTTTGAGCCAGTTGTAAGAAATTTGCATCACGTTATTTTGGAGGTGCAAATATAGGATTATATCCCTTTTTTAGCAGTTTTTAACCCGAGGAAGTTTAACAGAATATTTCACGTCAAAAAGGAGATGGTATTTTTTGCGAATACAGTTTCCATACGGAAAATCACCTTAAACATCATATTTTCGGCCCTACGAAGCTATTTTTCGCAGAAAAGAAACTACTTGTGTTCTAATAATCTTGAAGGACAGCATCTTCATGTTCGTATTCCGAGTTTTCAAACGCTTCGACTTCTGAATATGCCGTTTCAAATTCTTCTGAATCGGAACTTTCAAAAATCATTGAATTTTGGGTATTTACTAATGTAGCATCTTTTTGTACTGAATCTTTTGTAAAAGTATCTGTCTGCGTCCAGGCTGGCTTTTTGTTTTTTACTTGATACATCATCCACATATGTTGCTTGTTATGCCATTTATTGGGATCTGTATCATTTTTAAAAATTGCCATTTCTACGTCATCCTCGTCTGTTGTGCAGGATGAAAGAAGTAGCCCAACGATGATTAAAAAGCTGAAAATTTCCATTATATAAAGTTTGTTCGTTTAGTGGATGAGGGAATAACGAAAAGGTTGCGTCAAAAATGTGACTTTAACTGTTATTTATTAATTTTAATGGAAGTATCTGTTTAAAAGAATAATTGATCGTTGACCAGCTCGAAAAGCTTTGGCAATTTTAAAAAGATCGAATGAGATGGAATTTTATCACGAAATATAATTCCAGATATTTTTATATTTCATTACCTGTGCATAGGTTTGACGAATAGCACTATTTTCCGGTTTCTCAAGCGATAAATCGGCAGTGATGACCGCCCTGGCGTAGCTGCGTGCAATTTTTAAAATAGCATTATCGGCTACAATATCGGCGATTTTCAGGTTTAAAACGCCGCTTTGTTGGGTACCCATAATATCGCCGGGGCCACGGAGTTTTAGATCCACTTCCGCAATTTCAAAACCGTCATTGGTACTGGTCATGGTTTTTAATCGAGTCTTGCTGGTATCAGAAAGTTTGTGGCTCGTCATCAAAATACAATAACTTTGATCTGCCCCACGCCCCACACGCCCGCGCAGCT
>JBBPYO010000108.1:0-6167 GCA_038199845.1 Flavobacteriales bacterium | reverse complement strand
TAAATAGAAAAACCGGAAGTCACATAGCCTCCAGGACTGTTAATGTAAAATTGTATTTCTTCGTTGCCCATTGCATCAAGATATAATAAGCGGTCTACCACGTGTTTGGCGCTAGCATCATCTACCTGACCCCATAAGAACACTTTACGATCTTCTAATAATTTAGCGTCTATTAAATCTTGTGATTTTATTTTCTTGTTTTCCATAATGTATGTTCGTTGAAGAAAATTAACACTTAAGCGCTTATTTCCATCTTTTTTCTTGTTATTTCTGTACTGCTAATAAAAAAGGCCTGACTTTTAAGCCAAACCTTTTTTAGACATTATTAAAATAGATTACAATAATTTGTCTATTGCCTCTGCGTACACATTTTTTGCAGCAACGCCTACCTGACGTCCTACAACTTCTCCGTTTTGAAACATGAGAACAGTAGGGATATTACGTACTCCAAATTTTGCGGCAAATTCCTGATTTGCATCTACATCCAGCTTACCTACTACAGCTTTGCCTTCATATTCTTTACTTATTTCTTCTATCACGGGACCCACCATTCGGCAAGGTCCACACCACGCTGCCCAAAAATCAACAAGCACGGGCTTGTCTGACTTTAAAACCATTTCTTCAAAAGTTGCGTCTGTTATCTCTAGTGCCATATCTTAATTTTTAATATTGAATAATTAAGCAAATTTAGGCAATTATTGTTCCATCTAAGCTATTGCCTAAATTAGATTTAACTATCTGCCAATTGGTCATCTTTATGGTTTTTTGGTCAAATTGATCCATTTTATGACCAATATTGGGTGATTATAGTCCGATTATTGGCATTTATTCCGGCTTTTATCAGTAAAAAATTCACCTAATTAATGTGTATTTTTACGGTTATGCAGCAATCCGTTAAAACATATACCGTAGACGAAGCCCGTGAAAAACTGGAAAACTACTGCATTTATCAAGATCGCTGCCATAAGGAAGTACGTGAGAAACTCTACACCATGCGTATGATTCCTGAAGCAATTGAGCTGATCACCATTCATTTAATTGAAGAAAAATATCTTAACGAGGAACGTTTTGCCCGCAGTTTTGCCCGCGGAAAATTCAAAACCAAAAAATGGGGGAAAACCCGAATAATTAGAGAACTGCGCAGCCGCGAGATTTCCAAAAACATTATTGATCTTGCTCTTACCGAGATCAATGAGGAAGATTATATCTCTACTTTTGAGGCTTTGGCCGAAAAAAGAATGACCCAGCTCACTTCTGAAAAAGACAAATACAAAAAGCGAAAGAAATTAGCTGATTATTTGCAATACCGCGGCTGGCCTATGCACTGGATCTACGAGAAAGCAACTGAATTAATTCCTTAAAATAGCTTATTTTCAATCGCGGTTCCCACAACTACCATAGTTGCACCGGCATTGTACGCGGCCTGCATTGTTATTTTATCCCTGATCCCGCCACCTACGATTAGTGGAATGTTTATTGCTTCACATACTTCTTTTATAATGGCGGCTGGTACAGGATGAAGCGCACCGCTTCCCGCTTCGAGATAAATAAGCTTTTTCCCTGCATATTGTCCTGCAAGTGCTGTGTGTATAATTTTCTCCACATCATTCATGCGCATAGGCTGCGTGCCGCTTACACGCTGCACGCTTGTCACATTACCACCATCTATAAGGATGTATCCAGTTGGGATTATCTCCAGTCTAGAACTTCTCAAATAAGGCACCGCTTTTATTTGCTCCTCAATGAGATAATCCGGATTGCGCCCAGAAATCAAACTTAAAAAGAGTAGTGCGTCAGCTCCTTCCACGACTTGCTCATGACTCCCCGGAAACAACAAAACCGGTAATTCTGTGCATTGTTTTATTTCTCCAATACAAGTTTTAGTCACTGAAGCTCCGCCAGTGCTTCCGCCTACGAGAATATGGGTAGTAAAATCAGGTATTTTGCTTAAAAAACGACCTATTTCAGCTACTTTTTGGCGTTCGGGATCTATTAATACGGCGAAAAGTTTTTTCCCGCTAGTCTTTGCCTCAACCAGTTGGTCATAGATATGTGGAACGGTGGTTATTTCCATCCTATCGCTTTATTTTGCAAGGGCATAAACGCAGGTAAAACCTTCAAATTCAGTAAAAATCACTTCATAATGACTTTCTTTTCCGTGATAATTAATTACCGCAGTAGTATGACCATCGTCAAAACTAAAATCGATTACATTGATGTGCTGAATAAAACTGAGTCCTTTATGACCATAAATTTTGTACAGTGATTCTTTGGCTCCCCAGACAATGGTGAGTTTTCGCATGATCGCATCCTCATTAGCCAAGGTTCTGTATTCTTTAATTGGTGTGAACTTCGGCGCAATCTTTAAAATTTTTTCTCGTTGTTTTTCAATATCAATACCTACAGCAGTAATTTTACTTACAATAACAGCAGTAAACTCGTAGGAATGGGTAATTGATATAAAATTGCCATCTTTGAGGTGAGGTTTGCCAAAATCGTCATAATACATATCGTGATCCACATACCCTAAGGCTGCAAGCAGATGTCGAATACTCATAAATGCGCGCTGATGCAGCTGCGATTTCATATGCTCAAAACGCGTTTTACAATGTTGGGTAAGTTCCACCCCCTCAATAAGTTGATCTAAAGGCTCAATTACCTTCCAAATCGCAATAGAGGTATTCTCATTTACTGTTATAATTTTGTAAAGTGGCACGTTAACTATTGTATTATATGTACTTTTGAAAGAAAACTAAGAATAACAAAGATAAATAATATGGCAACGAAAACATTGCAATACGTACCTAATAAAGTAAAAGACATCACTCTCGCAGCTTATGGGCGGAAGGAAATGGATCTCGCAGAGGCCGAAATGCCAGGTCTTATGTCTCTTCGTGAAGAATATAAAGACGAGCAGCCGCTTAAAGGCGCGCGCATAGCAGGTTGCCTTCATATGACCATACAAACAGCTGTGCTTATTGAAACCTTGATTGCACTGGGCGCGGAAGTTACCTGGAGTTCTTGTAATATATTTTCTACACAAGATCATGCTGCTGCTGCCATTGCAGAAGCTGGAATTCCTGTTTATGCTTGGAAAGGCATGAATGAAGAAGAATTTAACTGGTGTATAGAGCAAACACTTTTCTTTGGCGAAGACCGTAAACCACTAAATATGATTCTTGATGACGGTGGTGATCTTACCAATATGGTTTTTGATAAGTATCCAGAACTTGCAGCTGGTATCAATGGACTGTCAGAAGAAACAACCACTGGCGTACACCGTCTATACGAGCGTATGAAAAATGGAACGCTTGCTATGCCAGCCATAAACGTAAATGATAGTGTAACAAAATCTAAATTTGACAATAAATACGGTTGTCGTGAAAGTGCCGTAGATGCAATACGCCGCGCAACGGATATAATGCTTGCAGGGAAACGGGTTGTGGTATGTGGTTATGGTGATGTGGGCAAAGGTACCGCGATGTCCTTTAAAGGTGCTGGCTCTATTGTTACCGTTACCGAAATTGATCCTATCTGTGCCTTACAAGCCGCTATGGATGGATTTGAAGTGAAAAAACTGGAAAATGTTCTTTCTAAAACAGATATCGTAATTACAACAACTGGCAATAAAGGTATTGTACGTAGCGAACATTTTGAAGCGATGAAGGATAAGACCATCGTATGTAATATAGGCCACTTTGATAATGAAATTGCCGTTGAATGGCTCAATGAAAACTATGGCGATACTAAAGACGAGATCAAGCCGCAAGTAGATAAATATACCATTAACGGAAAAGACATAATCCTTCTTGCTGAAGGTCGCCTTGTAAACTTAGGCTGTGCGACTGGTCATCCTAGTTTTGTGATGAGCAATTCTTTTACAAACCAGACCCTAGCACAAATTGAGCTTTGGAACAATCGTGATAAGTACGAAAACAAAGTTTATATGTTACCTAAACATCTTGATGAAAAAGTAGCTAAACTCCACTTAGAAAAAATAGGTGTAGAGCTTACAGAACTTTCTGAAGAGCAAGCGGAATATATAGGCGTTGAAGTAGATGGTCCTTATAAGCCAGAATACTACAGATACTAAGAAATTCTGAATTGAAGAATTTGAAACCCTGCTGAAAAGCGGGGTTTTTTTATATGAATAAAGAGTTTTACGCTCCAAAATGGCTTAAAATCTGAGTTCGATATGATATAATAAAGTGTCGAAAATTGTCATATTGAGTGATTTTTGTAAAAAATTGTATCGAGAAAAGTCATTTTCAATCGAAAAATGTAGATCTCGATACAAAATTTTTTTAGAATTCAAATCGATCTCACATATATTGCTTAGATCGAACTTACGTTAAAACATAAAAAACCCGCATATAGCGGGTTTTCCAATTTGAATATTCTTCTCTTTTTACTTGATATTAAATGCCCATTGCAAGCGTGCGTTGTTCAAATTTATAATTATGAATAGCCTCTTTTACCTGGGCCATACCGTCTTCACGGCTTTCAGCTGGATTGATTTTTACAGTTTCACCGTCTGGAAGATAAACAAGCATAAGTCCATCTTTAAAGGAAGAAAGCTTTATCAGTTCGCCATCTTTTACAGCATTCCAAGACTTGTCTTCTAGCTGATAAACAAGCTCCATACTATTGCCTTTCTTCTCACCTTCTATAACAGTTATCTCGAACTTATTTTTGGTCGCTGTCATTTTATACGTGTTGCCCTTGTACGCTAATACTTCAGTTTGGCTTTCACCTTCGTTCATGGCTATGGGATTATCTCCGCTCCAGAATTCAATCACGTTAAAGATCAAGGTATCGCCGACAAAAAACAGACCATAAACAGGAATAATATTTAAACCCCAAAAGATAAGGTTGTCTAAAAATTTACTGTCCGTTACACCATCGTTCCATTCTCTAAGGTTGTTAAAAGCGCTGTAAGAACCCAAACAGCTGCTAAAAAGAAAGCTCATACATAAAATTCCAACAATGGATAATTTTCTCATAATTTAAAAATATTAGTTAGACCGAAAAAATACAATACTTTGCTCATTATTTTATAAAACGGATATGTTTTAACAAAAAAAGAAGGACAAGTATAATACCTGTCCTTCTTTAAATATATTTCTTAAAAGAAATTTCTAAGCTTGACTTACCGGTTCTATAGAAACGTAAGATTTGTTGTCTTTCTTTTTAGTAAACTTTACAAGGCCATCTACTCTTGCATGTAATGTATGATCTTTACCTGCGTATACATTATTGCCTGGCTTGTGGGGAGTACCCCGCTGCCTTACAATGATATTTCCTGCGATAGCTGGCTGGCCTCCAAAAATCTTCACACCTAGACGTTTTGATTCTGAATCCCTACCGTTTTTAGAACTACCAACTCCTTTTTTGTGAGCCATTTTCTTAAGGTTTTATCTGGTTATATATAAATTATTATTTCTTAAGCAATGCTTTCGCTTGCTTAACCCATTCTTCAGCTTCAATTTTTTCACGGGTAATACCGTCAATTGCAGAAAGCTGATCACGGTCTGCTGCCTTAAGGTTGCTTATTTGCTCATAAGTATAAATACCTACTTCATTGAGTCTTTTTTCGTAAGCAGCACCAATTCCATTAATTTCTTTAAGATCATTGGCATCCTCTTTTTTGGCGGTGCCTATGCTTCCTAAGATTTTTTCAGTGTCAAAATCGCTAGCCTCGGCTTGCGCTGGTTTTTCATCAGTTTTTACCGGTTTTTCACTGCTTTTAGCTTCTTTTTTAGGAGCATCTTTTACAGCTTCGGTTCCTTTAGAATCTTCTTTTTTAGATTCTTTTTTCTTTCCAGAAAGGCTAATATCAACGATTTCCAGTTGAGTTAGCATTTGTCTGTGACCGTTTTTCTTTTTGTAACCTTTACGTCTTTTTTTCTTGAAGACGATTACTTTGTCACCTCTAAGGTGCTTAATGACTTTTGCTCCTACGAGAGCGCCATCTATAGCCGGGGCGCCTAAAGTTACGTTACCACTATCATCGGCAAGAAGAACTTTGTCAAAGGAAACATCTGCTCCTTCATCTTCTGCCAGGCGGTTTACGTAAATCTTTTGGTCTTTTGCAACTTTAAATTGCTGCCCTGCTATCTCTACAATTGCGTACATAGCGTTATGGTTAAATATTAATAGAACTGTGC
>JBBPYO010000107.1:0-5942 GCA_038199845.1 Flavobacteriales bacterium | reverse complement strand
GGAGGATTCTGCCTTGCATCAACGTGCGGTATTTAATGATTTACAAATTCGTCACGCATTGGGAATTGAAGTAGAAACTTCTGCGCGACTACAATCACGCGTGGCTCGGGGTTTTGGCGACGAACTTCAGTTTTGGTCCAATCTTACTGATGAATCGTATACTTATAATGTGGAAGGACTTGAGAAAATGCAGGTTCGTTTAAAAGCTTATAATTTAATTAAATCAGCTTATTTGACTCAAAATCGGGCGAAAACTGAAGAAATCGCCTTATTACTGAAACTTCCAAAATTGGCGATTTCCTCCCTATTTGAAGCTTATCCCAATTACCGAGCGATGAATCAGCGTCTTTTTACTGTACTCGAAAAACACAGGCCGTGGCAAACCGCTTATCCCAATAAATCTGTCTTAGAAGCCAATGCGGAATTGGAATATTTTTTTGCACAATTCCCTTTTACAATACCTGCTTCTTCTGCCAAAGAACCAGTTCATATTCCGGCCGAGTAATTTTTGCCAATTCTGAAAAAACCATTTCTTTGGAATTGTAAATTTCAAAAAGCTTGTGCACTTCTTTTCCGCTCAGCGGATATTCTTCCACAAAACCCGTCCAATGTACAAGAAGAATCTGCCC
This sequence comes from Flavobacteriales bacterium, assembly GCA_038199845.1. Lineage (GTDB taxonomy): Bacteria > Bacteroidota > Bacteroidia > Flavobacteriales > Flavobacteriaceae > Leeuwenhoekiella. Next base: position 5,313 of record JBBPYO010000107.1, on the reverse strand, counting down.
GTTATTATTGCTGTTTTTTTGGCAATTTTCATACAGCTCAAGTAACTTTTTTTCGGTTAGATAGTAGCCCACTTCAGAAATAACAATCAGATCGTATGGATCTCCAGGGAATTCCTTTGAAATATCCAAGTGTTTAAAAGTGACTTGTAGCTGGTTTTCACATCGTTTTTTAGCGATTTTAAGTGGTTTTTCACTAATATCCACAGCTAAAAGTTTTTCGCATCGCGCAGCCAACTGCTGCGTTAAAACTCCTACCGAACAACCTATTTCAAGAGCAGAATTATAATCCGAACCAAGTACTTTTAAAGTTTCTTGATATTTTTCGTTTTCATAGACACTTTGTTCAAAATTCCATGGATCCGTTTGCTTTTGGTACAGTTTATCAAAGTAATTTTTATCAAGAGAATGCGCTGCGGATTTTTTGGGGAAGAAAAAATATTCCTCAGTTCCTAAAAAAGGTTCCAAAAGTTCTGGAGTAAGACAAAAACCTTCGGGATCATCATCGATAAAATGCGTCATCTGACTTTTGTGCGCTGCGATCGCGCGCTCTTTTCGTTCCTGCACTTCGGTTATATTCAGACGAAAAAAATTATATTCGGTAAGATCAGGATAATCTTCCTTTTTCCCATTTTTCCATAGCCAAATGGGATATTCTATAAGGGTAGGTTTATGATTGCTCTTTTGCAATGCCAACTGCAACAACTTCCATGTGGCTTTATGATCAGCATGAGCGTCATTTTTATACGGAACAAATACGCTTTTAAACTTCCATTTTTCGATGATTTTAGCCAGTTTTTCGGCCAAAATAGGAGATTTTTCGGTTAGGGAATCATTCAATTTTCCATCCGGTTGTTCAAAGAAATAGAGTGCATCATCTTCTACACCAAGTACTTTACAGGCCGCGGTTGCTTCCTTTTTTCGCAAAGCGGCAAGTTTATGAGGTGGGAATCGCAGCGAATTGGGATGTGACGCGGCACCATCTGTAATAAAAGCAATATGTACGTGAACATCTTTTGCACGCAACAGCGCAATCATTCCACCACAGCCCAGGGATTCATCATCCGGATGCGGCGACAACACGAGACTGGCGCCGATGTCATAATGCAGGCTTTCTAAATTGAGCAGCGGCGCCGCTTCAAGATTGTCAAGATCGAGCATATTCTTTTCCATATAATATTGCGTTAAAGATTTAAAAGTACCTGTTTTCCGAACTATATTTATAAATGCTTGAAGATATTATTTATGTATATCCGTTATTAGTCCTAAAAGTAGTTTGCGGTAATGCTCAAACTAAATTACCATAAGAAACCATTCGTAAAACCCAAAATTTCATCCATAAGAACCGATTAAACTTCTGAAATACAATATATTATATTAATATAAAATTTGCGTTAAGGATTGAAGTGGAAATCCTTTTTGCCCTTCGCAAAAAGATTGCAACGTAAAGCCTGACCCGCAGGGAAACGCCCAAAAATCAATTGAAATGATCGAAAATCGCTAAGAAGTGCATAAAACCCATTGGCTTTTCGATAAGAATAACATTTTATAAAGACACTTTACGAATTTTCAATATAATTTTAAACATTTTCAACGATGTTTAGTAAATTTTAGGCTGTATAAATATACCTTTTTGCCCATTTTAATCCTGTGTTTTAATTCAATTAAAAAGCATAATGTATTTATTTTTATGATAAAAAAATTTCATTAATGAAGCAAACCTCCTTTAAAGATCAGCAATTATGCTGGGAACCGAATGCAGAAACCGAATTTCCTCACAACGCTTTCAATATCCTTAACAGCGAGGGATATCTGAAAAAGAACATTCCAAAAGCATACGGCGGTAGCGCTTTGGGTCTGGGCAAAAAAACACCACAGCTTCTCCAATTGCTTACCGAAATAGGACGGCTTGATCTTTCTGTGGGAAGGCTTTATGAGGGGCACATCAATGCGTTGAATCTCATTGATCTTTATGGCAACAGCGCACAAAAAGAACAATATTATCAAGACGGACTAAACGGAAAACGCTTTGGCATCTGGAATACAGATGCTCCTGAAAATCCGGTAAAATTGGTCAAAAACGGCTCAAAAACCGAGATTTTTGGCAAGAAATTATTCTGTTCTGGCGGTCTGCACATGCATCGTCCCATTATTACAGCCGCTACTGCTTCCGGTCCGCAAATGCTTATTATTCATAGCGAAGAGCTGGATAAATTGAGAGAAGACGCATCCAGCTGGAATCCTCTGGGAATGAAAGCTTCCTATAGCGTTACCATTGATTTTTCAACCTATTGTCCAGAATCCATCCAATTTCTGGGCGCACCGGGAGATTATAGTACGCAGCCCCATTTTAGCACTGGCGCGATACGGTTTGCAGCGGTACAACTGGGCGGTGCAAAAGCATTGGCACAATGTACTTTTGACCATTTAAAAAAACATAAACGCGATAGTGATCCTTATCAGCGTTCGCGTATGGGTAAAATGGTTGTTTTGCTCGAATCTGGACGAAACTGGCTGCGCGAAACCGGACGGATCATGGATACTGCCGCATATACAGATGATGATAAAATCAATCATGCAAATATGACGCGCTCTGCTATACTCGATATTTGCAGCAATGTGATTCACCTTGCGGAAAAATGTGTGGGCCTTGCCGGTATGATGGGTGATCACCCTATGCAAAAACTCCAACGCGATTTAACTACTTATCTTAAACAACCGGGTCCAGACCGCGCGCTAGCTGGCGTGGGAGAATGGGCTGCAAATACGGAAAACAGTACAGATACTTATGATTAATCATCTTTAACTTAATCTTATCAGCGATATCGATTTTAGATTCATTTGAGAACTGGTCATCTGAAGAAGTAGTTCTGAAAAAAAAAATCTAGAGAATAATATTCAAAATGATAAAGCCGTAATATCAATCCAGTTGGAAATTGCTACTTGTACTTTTAATGCAACAAATGTTCTGTTTGCAAATTAATTTCAACAAGAGCATTATTGAAAATAGCTGCAAATTTACGCATTACCACTTTATTCACTGTCCTTCTCATTAAGCAGTATTCTTTTTGCATAGCTGCTACATTCCTCATCAGCGTCGTACGCCTCATCAAGTGTCATCTCCAGAATTATCACGATTTCCTCTAGACCAAGTTTTTTGGCATAAAGCATGGCAGTTTCATATGCGGATATCTGAAAGTGCTGTATGTGCTGTATTTTAGATATAATTCCCACATTCATAAGGAGCCCTTTGGGAAATTCTTTATAGAGGTCGTTCATCTCATCAAGAAGTCCCTTTATCATCTTTCCGTCATCTACGATATACTTAATATGAAGATATTTTCCTATTTTTTCTAACCTTAATTTCTGACCAACGGTGACTTTAATCTGCGTATTTATGATTTCGCGCAAACTCTCATCGCCAGCATAACCCAACATTTCTGGCAGTCCTCCCAGTGTAAGTACTTCGGAATTATAAACGGCCTGTAATTGCTTCTCAAAAAGATCCATCATTATTTTCATAGAAATTGATTTTACTTATTTAAATTTTCAAAGTGGCAACACATAGTTAGAAAATCTAAAAGATTGAGCAAATCAGGCGCAATTTTAAAGAGAATCCGGCATTTTTATAATGAAGGTTCAAGATTGGTTATAGGTTCTTAGTTAGAGAAATTTATCGAATAAAAAGCCTTCGATTTTAGTCAAATTTTCTTTAAGATTCTATATCGGAAATTCTTTTTTTCGGTTAAAAGCTCTTTTTCTACGTTGTTTGTTCGACATGCAAAATTCCACAAAAATGAATAAATTAATTGATCCAATTGATTAAAAAAAGAATCCCTTAACTTATCTACATTATTTTTAATTATTCTTTAACCCATTAAAAATTTATCGCTACCTCATCTGATATTGAATAGTTTATATTAAATTGAAACTCTTAAAAAATGTGGATGAATATATAATGTTCATTTATAATCATATAAGTGGCATTGAGATAGTATTAGATTTATATGTGTTAATTAACAAATGAATATTTTATTAATTTTGATACGAATCCAAAGCCTTAATCAATGAGAAACATAATAATCTGTTCGCTTCTAGCCAGTATTACGGCGATTTTTTCATTTACTGAACTTATTGCAGGCACCCTTGTGGTGGCAAGGATAGCGACAGTGGGATTCATGATACTTTATATGCTAAGCCTTGTACATATAATTTATCCATTTTTAAAATCAGCGCCATAATAAATCATTGAATCCTCTAACTTTAAAGTATTTAACTTTAACGCATAATGAGGGACATCAATTTGAATACTTCACATTCGAATAGACATTGAAAGATTACTGAAATGACTTATTAAATCTTTAAAACTGAGATTAAATAAAGGAAGTTGATAATAACATTCAAACGGATGAAAAGAAGTTGATATCACGCGCAAAATGCAGGCAGCGTAAATAGTATAAAAAAATAAAATTTGGATTGAAATATAGTTAGCGAATAATCAAAATTCTTTCTCTACCGAACACATGATAATAGAATAGTGTAAAATGATGTAAATAAACTGTGAAAGCTGTAAATGCTTGGAATTACCCTATTTCGAATAATTAAAAAAACAGATAATGGAAGGAAATATACTGTTTCGCTGGCTTATCGTTAGCGTTGTTCTAGCTGTAATTGCCGCTGTAATTTGGCTTTTAGAAATTAATAATGGGATTGACAATATTGCTCAAATTGCTTTCGCTGTATTTTTTATAGCTGCTTTTGCCCTGCTATTTTTAGATAGTAGGTAATGTTTTCAAAATGGTGCACAATAAATTACAGAAATTGAATTGAAATTGAGCCTTCAAAAACCTCAGAATTTTCCTATTTAATCTAATTAACTTAATTTTTATAAAAGTGATCAATCTTTAAATAATCTGGTATGATACGTTTAACAATTATTCTGATCCTTTTTGCCCTTATAACAGCGGTTTTTGGGTTCGGGGGTATTTTGAAAAGTGTTGAATATGTTGCTCAGATATTGTTTATTCTTTTTTTGTTCCTGGTTATGATTTCTTTCTGCGCTAGTCGCTTACGTTTGTAATTTGTGCCACTTCAGTAATCTTGTAAATCATCAAGAATATGGAAAACTTAAAAAACTCATATAAGTCAACGTGGTCGAAAGAGCAGTCTAGCACCATTAAGACAATTGAGCAAAAATATCGTAAGCGCATGTTTCTCGCCGACGTACAAGGCTTAAAGGTGGACAAAAAAGAGCAGTCTGGACAAAAATGCATGGAAATAAAAGCAATACTTTCTTCTTCACAATATATAAACTAT
>JBBPYO010000106.1:0-7556 GCA_038199845.1 Flavobacteriales bacterium | reverse complement strand
GTGGGACCGATCAATGCTCCCGAAGCAATCTCTTTTTGCCATTGTTGCACCGAAGTAGTTAGATCGCCGCCAGCATCACGAATGGTGGTAACGCCGTTTGCGATATAGAGTTTTAGCAGATGTTTGTTTTCACCGATCAAACTATCGCCTCCGCGAAAATGAACGTGATTGTCCCAAAATCCCGGAAGTAAGAATTGACCTTTTCCATCTATAGTTTTTAAAGCTGAAAGTTCGTCTTTAGTATCAGTTGGTCGAATTTTAAAAATAGAATCACTCGCAATAAAAACGGACTGATTTTGGCTGATTTCGCCGGTTTTTAGGTCAATAACCGAAATATTTTCTATTACAAGATCAACGGAATTTTGCTTTTTCCCGCAGCTTAAAAAGATCAAAAATAGGAGGGATAACGGAAGTAATTTTTTAAACATAAAATAAAGATTAAAAGCTCGTAGTTGAACAGTGCTGTAAAATAGCAATTATTGCCCTTATTTTAGCTTTTCAGGGTATAAAATTGACAATTATGCAAGCTAAAATAAATAATAAACAGCTGATTTTTTAGGTTGAAATATGACACTCTTAAAAATATTTAATTACCTTTAAGAGTTTAGTATTCAGATATCTATAATAATATCGCAAAAGTATAAGGAGTGCCGACACTGTAATTTTTTTATAATTTAAATAACCAACCCAACTTTAAAACCAATAACTATGCAATCAAAAACTACACGATTTGGACTGTTTTTAGTCCTTTGTTCACTGTTTTTCTTTTCAAAAACCAGCGCCCAGTTGGTCACAAAAAGCGTCGATGATGGTACAGATGGAACCCTTCGGCAGGAAATTCTAGACACACCGGCGGGCGGAACTATAACTTTTGCCGAGGGCATAGATACCATTGCGCTAACAAGTGAATTACTGATTGAAAAAGAATTGACGATCTCGGCAGATTCAACCGCACGGGTAATTATCGATGCGCAAACGCAATCGCGTATTTTTAATATTACTGCTGGGCCTGTTACTTTGAGTTATTTAAATCTTGTGAATGGTAATAGTTATCCTGATAATGTGGGTGGTGGTATCAAGGATGTAGCTGTTGACCTTAATTTATTTGATATAAATATAACCAATTGTCTATCCCTGAGCGGCGGTGGGGTTTACATTCAGGAAGCCGAAAATTTTGTGGTTATCGGCGGGACGATGCAAGAAAATCTAGGCTTTAATGAAGGAGGAGCATTTCATATACAAGCTGAAAATACTACGTTTGAGGATGTTCTCATTGATAGAAATGGTTCAGATGATGCAGGCGCTGGTATTTTTAACAACGGAGGGAATTTGCGTATTTCAGGAAGTACGATCTCCAACAATACTTTTACTTCTTTTTCTGGTGTTTCCATAGATGGCGCAGGAATTTACAATAGCGGAGGCAATCTAGTCATTGAAAATAGCACGTTAACGAAAAACGATTCAAGAAGTGAAGGTGGAGCGATCTTTAGTACCGGTGGAAATGTAGAAATCACCGATTCAGAAATAAGTAATAATGGAGCCAAGTTTTATGGTGGGGGAATGGCATTATTTGGTAATACATTGGTGACGCTAAGCAATGTTAATTTAAGTGGTAATTCTGGTTCTGGTCCAGATAATTCTCCCGTCTTCAATGATGGCGCTGGAATATATGCTAGTGGCAATGCTAAGATTGTAATTAACGGAGGGACTATAAACAACAATGAGGCCGGGCGCAATGGTGGTGGAATATATCTTAAACATGGTGAATTGACAATCAACGGTACTGAAATTCTAGAGAATAGTGCAAATGACGCTCGTGATTTCGAAGGAGGAGGAGCGATTTATAATAGCGGCGGAACGTTGATAATTAACGCTGCTACGCGATTTATAAACAATATCGTCAATAGCTCTTCAAGTTATGGCGGGGCACTTCTTATTGAAGAGGGCGGTACACTGCTTATCAATAATCCCATAGGCGATCCCGTTTTGTTCCAAGGTAATTATGCCCGAGGCTTTGGAGGAGCCATAGCTTATAGATCATCACAACCACTGAATCTCAACAATGTTGTTTTTGCTGAAAATACAGCATTATATGGTGGCGCTTTTCATAACACAAGTTCAAGTGAAATTAATATTTCTGGAGGCGAATTCTCGGGAGCGGGTAAGGGTGATGAATCAGTAATTGAAGGAGGTGCGATCTGGAATACCAATGGCACGCTCAATATTGAAGATACTTCAATATCTGAAAATAATGTAAATGAAAGAGGTGGAGGGATTTATAATAATGGCGGGACTATAAATATAAACAATTCAGAAATAGATGGTAATTTGATCCTTGATTTTGATATTGAGAATGATAGCGGTGGTGGGGCCATATACAATACAGGAGGAGGTAATTTAACAATTTCAAATACATTGATCAGTAACAATTCTGTCTCCACATTTGGAGGAGCAATCGTTGATAATTCTACAGGTACCATTGGAACTGTTTCCCTTACCAATGTTATTTTTAGAAACAATTCAACGGATTATGATGAAGACCAAATAGGTGCAGGGGGAGCTCTTTATATGAAGGGCAGTGGTTTTGCTACCATTGTTTTTTGTGAATTTTCAAATAACATCACAGGAAAAGAAGGAGGTGCGATTTGGAATGATACAGCAACGATCAATATTAAAACGAGCACGATTTCGGGAAATTATACATCGTCAAGCTATAATGAGCAACAGTCAGATGGCAAAGGTGGCGGCATTTATAACCGCGCAGGTAGTATATATATTGATGCTTCAACACTCGTTTTAAATAATTCAGAAAATATAGGTGGCGCCATTTATAATGCCACATCCGCCGCGATCACAACGCTAAAAAACTCAATCGTTGCATTAAATAGCGCAGTAGAAGGGAATAACCTTGCTGGTGAAAACGGTTTTGTTTCCGCAGATTATAATCTAATTGGAGAAGACAGCCTTTCTGTTTTTCAGTCCATGTCAAACGATCTGGAAGGTACTGTTGAAAATCCGCTGGATCCCATGATTGATTCTCTGGCAAATAATGGTGGTTTTACACAAACCCACGCGCTTCTGGAAAATTCACCTGCTTTTAATGTTGGTAACCCCATAGATGATTTCCCTGATCAGCGTGGCGAAGCGGTTTTTGCCGGAAGAAGGGATATCGGTGCTTTTGAGGCACAGACCAATTTGGGGGTAGACGATCGTAACGTTATTGCTCAAGATAAAAGTCTGATCTATCCCAATCCATCAAAAGGTAGAAGTGTTACCGTGAACGTTCCAGATGCCGCAACCGCTAAAGTCAATATTTCAATCTATGAGATAGGTTCCGGGAGATTAATCTCCTCGCAAGTAGGAAAATCGGGTTTGAATAGCTTAAAAACCGATGGATTAAAGGCAGGAACATATATCGTCCGTCTGGTTTCTGATCATACTACGGAATCTTTGAAAATGATATTAGATAGATAAAAACCATTTCCATTTTAATATTTTGTAAAATCTAAGATCTCGCAGAATAACTGCAGGGTAATAATGACATTTTTGATTTATACTTTGGAAAATTAATCCTTTAGAAATATTAAAGTTCAACCTAACCCCTAATAATAACCATGCGATTAAAAACTACACGATTTGGGTTATTTTCCGCCCTTTGTTCATTGTTTTTCTTTTCAACTGTCAGTGCCCAGTTGGTCACAAAAAATGTCGATGACGGTTCCGATGGAACCCTTCGGCAGGAAATTGCCGATACACCTGCGGGCGGAACAGTTTCTTTTGCCGAAGGTATAGAAACCTTAACGCTAACTGCCGAGCTATTGATCGAAAAAGAGCTTAAGATCTCGGCAGATTCTACCGCGCGTGTAACTATAGATGCGCAAATGAAATCGCGTATTTTTAATATTACTGCAGGGCCGGTAACATTGAGTTATTTGAATCTTGTGAATGGCTCTACACTTCAGGATAATGGCGGTGCTATAAATGCCATTAACGCGGACATCACGTTGAATTTTACAGATATTAGTGCTTCCCAAGCATCCAATGGCGGAGCAGCTTATATTGCGGGAGCCACAGATGTTATGATCAATCATGGTACTATTCAAGGAAATCTTGGATTTGTATTGGGTGGAGGGTTTTATGTGCAGGCTGAAAATACCGTTTTTGAGAATGTTTTAATTGATGGTAATGGCTCAGACGTTGCAGGCGGTGGGATTTTTAACAGTGGGGGGGATTTGCGGATTTCGGGATGTACAATTTCCAAGAATGCCTTTACTAACCTTACCGATGTTTCTAATAGTGGTGCAGGAATATATAATTCCGGTGGAAATCTTACTATTATAAACAGTACGGTTAATGGCAATGATTCCAGACAATCTGGAGGGGGAATTTTAAGTGCAGGGGGCAATTTGGAAATTACCGATTCTAAGATATTGGGTAATTCAGCTCAATATGAAGGAGCGGGTCTGGCACTTTTCTCGAATCAACTCGTAACTCTTAATAATACACAAGTGAATGGAAATGGAGGGAGTAGAAACGAGGGTGGCGCCATACTCGCAAATGGCAATGAAAATATTATTATAAATGGAGGTACCATTGAAAATAATCTGGCATCCCGCAATGGTGGAGGTATTTTTTTAAATAGCGGAGTTTTGACCATCAATGGAGCATTGATAGCTGGTAATAGTACGAACCAGGAGGGTTTAAGCGAAGGCGGCGGCGGAATTTATAATGGCGCTGGAACTTTAATAATTAACGCTGGAACCTATTTTACTGAAAACCGTGGCGAATATGCAGGTTCTAACAACAATTCTGATGGTGGAGGGATTCTTATAGAGGAAGGGAGTACACTAATAATAAACAGTCCTATTGAAAATCCAGTTATCTTTCAGGGAAATCTTGCCTATGGTTCAGGTGGTGCACTAGCTTACAGATCACCACAACCGCTTGATCTCAATAATGTTGTATTTACCGAAAACACAGCATTTTATGGTGGTGCGCTGCATATTTTGGGTAAGGTCACTGTAAATATTACTGGCGGGACGTTCTCAAAAAATGGTAATGGTGACGAGCAAAGTACAGAAGGAGGTGCATTGTGGAATGATAGCGGTACCATAAATTTAGATGGCACAAGCATCTCGGAAAATTATGCATTTGGAAAAGGCGGCGGGATTTACAACAATGGCGGCACCATAAATATAAATAATGTAGAAATAAAGAGTAATATAGCTTCTGATGATGGAGTTATTGGTGGTGGTGGTGCCATTTATAATACGGCTGGAGGTAATTTAACAATTACTAATACGTTAATAAAAAATAATTCTTCATATATAATGGGTGGAGCTATAGTAGATAATTCTACTAGTATCATGGGCACTGTTTCCCTTACCAATGTTATTTTTAAAAACAATTCAGCAGATGCCGTTAACATGGGTGTAGGAGGTGCCTTATATATGCAGGGCAGTGGTTTTGCAACGATCAATTCTTGTGAATTTTCAGATAACTTTACAAACAAGGAGGGCGGTGCGATTTGGAATGATATGGCAACCATCAACATTAAAACGAGCACCATTTCAGGAAATTATATTTCTCCAAATCCTTACGAGGAACCTTCCGAAGGCAAAGGTGGTGGCATTTATAATAGTGCTGGCAGCATGTATATTGATGCATCCACGGTTGTATTTAATAAGTCCGAAAATATAGGTGGCGGTATCTACAACGCTTCCCTTGCCGCAACCACCACCTTGAAAAATTCGATCGTTGCCCTGAATACCGCTGTGGAAGGGAATAATTTTGCCGGAGAAAACAGTTTTGTTTCTGCAGATTATAACCTCGTTGGTGAGGATAGCCTAGCCGTTTTCCCAGCGATGTCAAACGATCTGGAAGGCACTTTTGAAAGTCCGCTGAATCCCATGATCGATGTTCTTGCGGATAATGGTGGTTTTACCCAAACGCATGCCCTTTTGGAAGGTTCTCCCGCATTTAATTCGGGGAATCCCATTGATAATTTTCTGGATCAGCGCGGCGAGACGGTTTTTGGCGGAAGACGTGATATTGGTGCTTTTGAAGCGCAAACCAATCTGGGTATTGAAAGTACAATTGCAACTTCCGACATGAGTTTATTATACCCCAATCCATCAATAAACGGATTTGTACAGCTGAATATTCCTGATTCTGAAACTTCCGTAAGTATTTCAGTAATTGAGATGGGTTCGGGAAAAATTGTTCTTTCGCAAGCGGGACAATCAGGCTTGAATGTAGTGCAAACAGATGGGTTAAATTCAGGAATGTATGTGGTTCGTTTGGTCTCCGATAGAAATGTAGAATCTTTAAAAATGCTGGTAGCAAACTAAAGTTGCCATTAAAGCCAAAAAACGCCTCAATTTCTAGATGAAATTGAGGCTTTTTTGTCTATTTTTTGATCAAAATAACCCGTTTTTATTCATTTTCTACCGATAATTCTTTCTTCACGCGAAGCGGAATTTGATGCCTTAGCAGATCCTCAAAGGTTTCCCGCTCACGGATGAGTTGGGCTTTTCCATCAATAAATAAGACTTCCGCAGGGCGATATCGGGAATTGTAATTGCTGGCCATTGTGAAGCAGTACGCGCCAGCGTTATCAAAAGCCAGGATATCTCCTTCTGTGATTTCTGCGATACGACGGTTTGAAGCAAACGTATCGGTCTCACAGATATAACCTACCACGGAGTAAAATCGCTCTCTTCCGTCAGGGTTGGAGATGTTGTGAATGTGGTGCTGCGAACCGTAAAGCATGGGTCGGATCAAGTGGTTGAAGCCACTATCTACTTGAGCAAAAACAGTAGAAGTGGTCTGTTTTATGACATTGACATTTACCAGAAATTTTCCGGCTGCACTTACCAGAAACTTACCAGGTTCAAAGGCCAACACTAAGGGTTTACCATAACTTTTCGCGAAAGCGTTAAATCGATCGCTCAATTTGTCGCCTAGTTCTTCAATATTCGTCTCTATATCACCTTCTTTATAAGGCACTTTAAAACCGCTTCCAAAATCTAGAAACTCCAGATCATTAAAGTGATTAGCGGTGTCAAAAAGAATTTCAGCGACGTACAGAAATACATCAATATCCAGAATATCGCTGCCGGTATGCATGTGAATTCCATTAATATGCATGCCTGTGTTTTCGACAATACGCAGTAAAAGCGGAATCTGATGTATGGAAATTCCAAATTTACTATCTATATGACCTACTGAAATATTTGCGTTTCCCCCGGCCATCACATGCGGATTGATACGTACACAGACCGGCGTTTTAGGATGACGAGTACCAAATTGCTCTAATATGGAAAGGTTATCAATATTGATCTGCACGCCCAGTTTTGCAACCTGTTCTATTTCGGCCAAAGAAACGCCATTGGGAGTAAAAATAATTTTTTCTGGAGGTACACCGGCTTCCAGTCCAAGACGTACTTCTTGGGCAGAAACAGTGTCCAGCCCTGCGCCCTGCTCATGAAGCACTTGCAGGATGGCCATATTGGAGAGTGCTTTAACTGCGTAGTTGATTCGCAAGTTTTCCACTT
>JBBPYO010000105.1:0-2918 GCA_038199845.1 Flavobacteriales bacterium | reverse complement strand
TTTAGTGGAAGACTTTTTGATAGGCTGTTTGGATTTGGTAGAGATCTGCATCATTTCTATCTTTCTGCTCTGTTGCAATTTGATTGTATAATTACTTCAAAATTTCATTCCAAAATCAGCAAGAAAACTCATGATTTCCTATTTTTGGCTTCGCCGAAAATTTGAAATTATATAGAAAAGAGCGCTGCCAGATTAATTCCGACTAAGAAATAGAAAAATTATTCTATAATGTAAATTACCGAATTAATATTTATAAGATTTGGCCTTTACACTAGTTTTGAACTTCAGTAATCAGCTTGGTACAATTTAAAAAACGGTGTTTTCGGTCCAAAAACGGTGTAAATTCATCCTTTTTCTACTTTTGTTTTACTGATATTAAAGAAGCGAATGCCTTCTTTGAGCTAGACTTTCCGAATTGTTTATTTTCAATACTTCAGCGGGATTGTTTTACGCAATGTTGAATAATAGTATTTAAAAGCTTCTTTATTTTCCGAAGTATTCACTAAAAAACGGGTCAAAACGGACATTAAATAGACCAATTTTATCATCTTTATCGGGGATTTTGGTTTAAGTTAGTGTTGTAAACCGCTCCGGTAACATATTTTATAATTGGATCCCGTTATAGTCGAAAATAGATTAAGTAAACGCGTTATGGATTGCCCATTTCTATATAGCAGCGCATACAAATGGTCTTTGCCGAACGGGGATCGCAGTTTTAATACAATTCCTTATGCTGCGCTGTAATATCAAAATGAATCTCGATCTCATCTCCAACTTCTATTAATCCAAACAATTTCTTTGGCAACTTAAGTTCGTAATCGCTTAACTTTAATTTGAGCACACCTTCAAAATGCATTTCTTCGGATTCTGTGATAGTAATAGGTGTTTTATATTCAAGCACTTTATTGGCAATTCCTATTAAAACGGTAGCACAGGGCACAGTAGAATTAATTTCTGCTTTTTTAACTTCAATTGTAATCTGGGGATATACGTCAGTCTGTAATAGTTTATGAAAATCGCGATTAATAGCTCGGCTTCCGCAGTCAAATCCACGGGTATCTAAAACCAATATGGCTTTTTTAAAATTAAATTCACCAGTGTTTCTAGTATATAGAACTTCCTGGCATTCTTTTAAATACGCTGTGTCAAATAAGCAAGTAAAGGTGCTTACATTGGTTGTGCCTTTAATAAAGAGATCGCTCTCCTTAAGCCCATTGATCGAGATTTTAGAATACTTAATATCCTGTGCGCTAAGATGGACAGTAAATACAATCATTAAAAAGTAAAAGATACGTTTCATGTTTGAAAATTTAAATAAAAAAAGGTGGAAGCTCTTCTTAAGTAGCTTCCACCTTCATTCAACAATTCACTCTTAAAAGCTTATTGCAGCTTCAAACATAAAACCATCAAACTGTCCTTCATTGTGTATATCTGCTAATGGATAGTCGTTGTAGTTCTGGATCACATATTCTGCTTTCATCAAAATATTTTTTGTCATAAACCAGCCTGCCGCAACTTGAAAACGATTAACACTCACATCGCTTCCACCTTCTAATGTGCCATCTACATAATTGTAACGCCCGCCAATATAGAGTTGCTCTGTGCTGCCAAAACGGTAAAGTAATTCGCCGGCATACTGGTTCCAGGTACGGTTATCTGTTTCTAAGGAGGTTTTACCGGTAGCAGTTTCAAAAATACCGAAGAACTCAAGCCCTTTATATTTTAAAAACGGGTTAATCATAAATGAGGTCAACTCATTTTTAAGATCAGGATTGATACGTCCTGCACGGAAACCATCGCCGCTGCCATCTTCCGCAGTCATTACATTATAATATCTTGAGCCGGCACGGTCACCACTATATAAATAAGCACTGGCGGTTTGGTTTGTTTTATAAACTGATCCTGTCAAACGAAATCTCAAGTCTGGTGCAATGGTATCATCATAACCTACTTTAGCTATAAATGACGGACTTGTGGTTCCGGGATTGGTTACCGCTTGATTTAATTTGCCATTGGTGACGCTCAACATTCCCAACCATCCTTTGTTAAAGAGGTAAACCTCTCCACCTACTTCAGTCGTAAAACTGTCCATTAAATAGTTGCCTACAAAAGGGTTGTGCAAAGACATGGCATTGTCTGTTCTTCTAAAATGAGCATCGCCGTAATTGTTTTCCATGTGTCCAACTTTGATGCGCATATGATTCATAAGACCTTCCATAAATCCCTTTTTAATAAAGTCTAATTTATCAATCTGGAAATAACCACCTTTTACATAGGGTTCGTTATGATGCTGAGAAGAGAGATAGGTTCTTAAATGCATACGAACGCCATCAAATAAAACGACATCCAGATCTAAATTTGCGGTAGCGAGGTTAAAATTATCACCTATCTCCTGTAAAACGGGAGTTAATGCATTATCAGAATTTTTATGATCAATGGACTGAAATTGAAGAGTTGAAGCACCTCCAATACGTACGTAGAGACCATCAAAAGTTGAAATGGTATCTTTAGCAGCTTCAAACTGATTCACCCCGATTTTATCCGGATTTCTATAATTATCAAGGTCACGTTGACTTTGTGCTTGCGCAACTATTCCGAAGAAAGCTAGACATGCGAGGTTGAAATATTTAATAGAATTTTTCATGGTTGTTTTTTTTAAAATTGAATTATCTGGTAAAGGTTGTTTTGAATTTTATAGTTACTTTTTCTCCAGTGGTTATGGTGCCGAACAAAGCTTTAGGAGGGTCTATCTTATAATCGGTCATCGTGATCTCCTGTTCTCCTTCAAGAGTGATCTTTCCCGCTAATATTTGAGCAGCAAAAACTATAGAGACACTTTTTGTAACCCCTGCGATCATAAGATCTCCGGTAGTGCTTATTGTATATTCTTTACCACTTTTGGCGTTGATACGTTCTAC
>JBBPYO010000104.1:0-6346 GCA_038199845.1 Flavobacteriales bacterium | reverse complement strand
GCAGATATACCTTCAAGAATCCCCAGTTGGATAGACTTGCGAGCACTGCTAACTGTGGTGTGGCGACAAGGAGTCAAGCGTTCAACTCGCTGGAAGTTCTGGCATCATTTATTCAGCATTATCAAACGCAATCCGGCGGTTTGGGATCACTATTTAACAGTGTGTGCTCACAACGAGCATTTCCTGGAATACCGTCAAATTGTGCGGGATGAAATCGAAGAACAATTGGCCGAGTTTTTGGCTGACGAAGCTCAACAGGCGCAGCAAAAAGCGCTGATAGCTTCCATTGCAGAAAAACAAGTGCAAGTAGTCTAATACGAGTTGTAGGTGCGCACTGCGTACCTTCTAATAGAAGTTGTTGAAAAGCCCGGTGTTTGGTGGCAGCCGGGTTTTCGTTTGTTTATAATAATAGCTGTGGTACGATCGACAAACAAACAATTAATTTGCGGCGCGGGTGTGAGTAAGTGATTCCAGAATTCGATGAAAACGGCAATCTACCACCGGGAGTTCATTTTTGCGAATGGGAGGAGTTTGAGGAAAGATTTGGCACGACTGTTAAAAGAGAGAACCTGATACGGGGCTTGAAACTGGCAATGACCCAGTTAAAAGCAGCAGGTGCTAGAACTATCTATATTGATGGTAGTTTTGTTACCAGCAAAGAAAGGCCTAATGATTTTGATGCTTGTTACGATCGCGAAACTGTAGACAGGGAGTATTTGAGAATCAATGCTCCTAGATTGTTCAATCATTCCGATCGAAATGCCCAAAAAGCTAAGTATAGAGGGGAGATTTTCCCCTCCGATGAACCTGTAGGCAATTACGGCGAAAATTCCTTTGAATTTTTTCAGACTGATAGGGACAAAAACAAGAAAGGAATTATAGCGATAGATTTAATGAGGTGGGAACCATGATCGAGAATGAATTACAATATGAATTCAGCCAAGAATGGGTGGAAAAATTCAACAAAACTATAGCAGCGATGGAGCGGGATGAAGAAGCAAAAAGAAAGGACTTTCTCAGATGGGAATCCGGTCGAAGTGTCATACAATGCCATTTGGATCAGTTGCATGAAGAAATAGCGGAATATGAAAGATTGATGGCCTGTGACAAGAGCAAGCCGATCGAAATTGTAGTTGAGAATTTCAATAAACTGTCGGATGCTTTAATTAAAGCTCGGATTGCAGCCAAAATGAGCGAGGAAGAACTAGCAGAAATTTTGGATATTGACCCAGAACGCATCAAGGAATACGAGAAAAAAAAATATCAAAATGCTAGGTTGACTGAAATTCTTGATATTAGCTTGGCTTTGGGTTTGGAGTTTAAGACGGCTGTGATGCAGGTAGATTTTGATGAAATAGAGGTTATGAAACAAATAGCAGCAGAAAGGCGGCAAAGAAAAATGAAAAAAGCCAGTAAACAGTTGATGGTTGATAGTTGAATTCGGAAGCGCTAGGTTTTCAATAGTGGACTATAGGCAGCGTAGAAAATGGACATTTTTTTTCAACTAACAAATATCACTTATTGAGTAGAATTATATGACCACAACAACCACAATAACAACAGCGTCCCAACTAGCAGATTACTACATTTGGTTTGCCAATGACGTAGGCTCCTACCTCAGCAACCACAAGCTACAAAAACTCTTGTACTATGCCCAAGCATGGTATCTAGCCTTTGAAGATACACCGCTTTTTGACGAGGATTTTGAAGCCTGGGTGCACGGGCCGACTATCCCGACTTTATTTTATGAATACAAAGAACAATTTGGGTTTAAGCCAATTCTGAAAAAAGTCGAAAAACCAGAGTTTCCCGAAGACGTACAAGAGTTTTTAGACGACTTATCCACTGAGTATTTCTTTTGCGATGCTTATGAGTTAGAATTGATGGTGCGCCGCGAAAATCCTTGGATTAATGCGAGAGGTGAGTTGCCAAAAGATGAACCTTCTCATGCTATTATTACGAAGGAATCAATGAAAGAATTTTACAAAACCCGTGTCATCGAAGAAACCTAAAAAGGCAGATATACGCCGCCAGCCATCCTTATCTAGTATCAAGCGTCAAGATGTAAAAATACCGGAAGGAGTTAGTTTTTCTTTCAGATATTATCAGGATGACAAAGATAAATTTTCACTAGCTGGCCGAGATTCTAGATATCTAGCCTCTCTATTGAGAAGGCTACGGGATTTATCACAATTGAACTCTCAAGAAATCATCAATAATCAGAGTAAAAGCCTGCGCTGTCATGGAATAGCATGGCAAGATACAACTGAACCGAATGGTTTCGGGATTCCCAATGAAGCTATGCTAGTAAATATCCCCTACCAGTTTCAAATATCTGCTAATGAATACGGTAGGGTGCATGGATTTTTTAGTGAAAGTATTTTTTATATTGTTTGGCTAGACCCAGACCACAATCTTTATAGTTGAAATTATCATAATTTTTGGACAGTCAATCGATGTTATTTTATATGATAAAAAACTTATTTAGCTAACTGTAGTGTGCATCAGGGATTTTTTTAGTCCTGGTAGGGTGCATCGCCATCAAAAATCCCAAAATAAAGATCGTAGATCTGATAGCGACGCACCACACAATACTCAGGTGCATCGCCCTAAAAAATTAATAAAGAAGATCGCACATCTAACAGCGACGCACCCTAAAAAATAGTTGTAATAGCAGTCAGAAGGTATTTCGTGCCAAGGAGGATAGCTCTTTCTTAAAGCTTAATTTTTATATCCTGTATTGCAGTATGGATGAGTTATCTGTCCATTAGCTAAAGTCGCCAATCCACCATCTTCTTTCCGCTGTATATGATCGATCGAAATTGAGTTTCTATGAATTAATCCGTTGCATATTTTACAGCGTGGCGACCCCGGCAATGCCTGTCTTATATAAATCTCACTCTTTTTATTTGTATTAAATTCTTTTGTACATGAACTAATTGACTGAACTTCGTTACGAACAGCTAAATACTTAAAATCTTCGCTCGATACGAGCTCGTTTATAGTATCATCAAGAGTTTTTCCAGCTTTTAAATGAATAACAACCTGCTCGAAAAATTTCGATATGTGTTTGTAGCTTTTCTGAACATCCCTATATTTTTCATAAATCTGCTTAATTAAGTAATCGTATTTTTGAAGAAATTCTTCAAATTTTTCTCTAACTTCAATGAAGTTATTTAACTTTTTTCCTTCATCTAGTTTCATAACAAAATCAACAACAGCAAAGAAAGAGACAGTTCTGTGTCGTCCATCTTGTGAATAGAAGTATAGAATGGGATGTAACCCCAAAGACGAGGGATGATTGCTATTTAATTTATAGGCCATTTTTCTGACATTTTTTAATATTTTTATTGTGGTGTCACCTGTGAGATCGTCATTAACTCCCTTATTATTAAAATCCAAGTTGTTAACAATATTTACAAAGTCTAAAATTAATGGTAAAGTTTGAGCAGAATACAATTTTCCGCCTACTGGTATATCTAGAGTTTTTATCGGAGTCTGCAACTTAGGTGCAAAAAGTATCTCATTAATTTCTTTAGCTATCTTTTGAATTTCATCCTGTATTACGGTCGAATAAAATGACCAATATTTATGACCTGTGCCACTTCTTATGATTGCGCGTGCTGCGATGCTATTAGGTTTTTTCCTGGATTCAATAAGTTTTAGCTCGGTTTTGTCAATGGGGGCAGCTTGCTGATTGATTTTGAAAAATGAATTCTCTGCTTTACTTGCATCACCTTCAACCCATTGAAGCTGAATAGCCAATGCTGCTAAATTTTTTGCAGATTTTACAATTTCTGATTTAACTTTATCAGGGTGTGTGAGAGCCAATCTAAAATCATTGTATGAGCCAACTTTTTTGTTGACAATTTTTCGTGTTTCTTCAGCAATTGTTAATTGTTCATCAGGAATTATACCGTCATAAAATAGTTTGGAGATTTGTCCATCACCGTAATCATCGTTAACCCAAGCAGACAATGCACTTAATCTATGACTTCCATCAATCACAAATAAGTATCCACCTGTACTTCGCCACAAAATAATTGCGGGTATCAAATCACCGTCGATAAAACTTTTGATTAATTCACAAATTCTTTGACTATCCCATTCATTAGTTTCTCTTTGGAAGTCTGGCTTTCTTAGGTTAGAGAAGAAAAATGAATCTTTTTTGATATCTTCAATAGAAATAGTTTCTTTTTTTTTGCCTGGATTTATATTCTCTTCTACTTCAAAATCTTCTCGTGGAATTAGAGCATCTAAATTAACTTTAGCCATGATGTTTTTATGTATATTTTGATTGATGAGCTATCCGCCAAACACTTAGCGAGCAAAAAGCTGAGTAATTTTGGTCAAGGGAGACGCTTACACGAAGCGACACAACTAGATATGGATGTTGTCTCTATGACTCAGACTATCGATTTCCAGCGCAGAGGTTGGTTAGTTCACACTCCTAATCGAAAGAATACCGAGGTAAAAGCCAAGACTTCGGGACAAATCTAGCGGGTAGAAGTAACCCAGAACTGTGAAAATCTTTTTACAACCACCTTGGAAGCATTATACATCTTTATGAATTGTTCGGTAAGCCCCTGGCTAGCAAAATATTCCTTCGTAGCGATGACAGCATCGCCGAAATTATGGAGTTTAAACAGTTTCAGTCAGCTTATCACCCCTTGGCATAACGTAGATTGGTTAAGTTACCGAAATCAAACCGAAAGACTGGATTTAGACTGTGATCGATGAACACCTCAGTACAGAAGGAAGGCTGCGGGAGGCACATGATCTCAAGGCTTCAACTTAAAATTTCACCAGCTAAAAAATAGAGAAAAAAGCAGATGAGTGTAAATCATCTGCGTTCATCTGCGGTTTAATTAAACCATTTTAAACAACCGCCGCAACCTTATCTACAGGCTTGACTTGAGCGAGGAAGTCGTGCAGTTTCTCACCTTCAATCACCTCAGTTTCCAACAGTTTCGCCGTAATTGTTTCTAACAATTCTCGATTTTCCTTGAGAATATTCAAGGCTTGTGTGTGTGCGGTTTCGACAATCTCTTTGACTTCTTGATCGATCGCCTCAGCAGTTTGGGCACTGACAGCGCGGCGGGCATTTCCCATGCCATCGTTCAAAAACATCGCCTGCTGGCCTTTATCGTAAGCTAGAGGCCCCAAAACCTTACTCATTCCGTAAGTTGTGACCATTCTCTCGGCTAAATCTGTCGCCCTTTGCAAGTCGTTTGAAGCGCCGGTGGTGATGCTGTTGAAGACAACTTCTTCAGCCGATCGCCCACCCAACAGTGTAGCAATCTGACCGCGCAACTCCGCCTCATCCAACAAGAAACGGTCTTCAGTCGGAACCTGCAACGTGTAACCCAATGCAGCCATACCGCGCGGCACGATCGAGATTTTCGACACTTCGCCACCGCCAGTCATCGCAGCACCAACCATCGCGTGTCCGACTTCGTGGTAAGCCACAATCTTTTTCTCTTTTTCGTTGAGCACCCGGCTCTTCTTTTCCAAGCCAGCTACAACGCGCTCAAACGCCTCATAAAAGTCTTCCTGCGCCACAGCGAGGCGCTTGTTGCGCGCAGCCAGCAAGGCAGCTTCATTGACCAAATTTGCCAAATCTGCGCCCGAAAAACCCGGGGTGCGAGTGGCGATCGCCTTCAAGTCAATATCTGGGCCCAACTTAACTTTTTGAGAGTGAATGTTCAAAATTGCTTCGCGGCCAGATAAGTCCGGGCGATCGACCAAAACTTGGCGATCGAAACGGCCTGGGCGCAACAAAGCAGCATCCAAACTTTCCGGGCGGTTAGTTGCAGCCAGCACAATTACCGTAGTATTTCCCGCTGCAAAACCGTCCATTTCAGTTAACAGTTGATTGAGAGTTTGTTCGCGTTCGTCATTCCCGCCATACATACCGCCGGTACTGCGAGATTTGCCGATCGCATCCAACTCATCAATGAAAATGATACAAGGAGCCTGTTTTTTAGCCTGCTCAAATAAATCTCTGACTCTCGCAGAACCGACACCCACAAATAGTTCCACAAACTCCGAACCGGAGATGCTAAAAAATGGTACACCAGCTTCACCAGCCACAGCCTTTGCTAACAAAGTTTTGCCAGTTCCCGGAGGCCCGACTAACAGCACGCCCTTCGGAATTCGCGCGCCAATTGCCGTAAATTTGTCGGGAGTTTTCAGGAATTCCACGACTTCGACTAATTCAGTTTTAGCCTCTTCTACGCCGGCTACGTCAGCAAAAGTAATCTTCGCAGATTCGCCTTCGACGTAGACCTTAGCTTTGCTTTTGCCGATCGACAGCGCACCCTGTGGCCCGCCACCCTGCCTGTTC
>JBBPYO010000103.1:0-2081 GCA_038199845.1 Flavobacteriales bacterium | reverse complement strand
GAAATCAAATCATCGTAATATCTGTCAGCTTGTTTTTCGGACCAAACTTCAAATGTATATTCCCAGATTTGCGATAAATCTGCAACAGCTTTTTTCGTCAGTTTATATTGAGCCATTCAATTGTTTTTTGGCCTTCAGAGATTCAAGATGTTCTTTTGGGTCAAAATCATGAGCTATTCCACTGTCAATTCCTTCTTGGATTGCAGTTTTTAGTGCAATTACTTTACTTTCTTCCTCTTCTAAAAGTCTTAATCCAGCACGGACAACTTCACTAACATTTTTAAATCTTCCACCATTTAGGCTATTTTGCACAAATTGGTCGAAATAATTTCCGAGTGATATTGATGTGTTTTTGTTCATTTGAATACTATTTATTTCAAATATACCAAAAATTGGTATATAAGTAAAATTTTTCAAACGCACAAGACGGCTAAATTTCTTTACAGAAATTCAGCCGTCTTATTATCTCTTTCCCCACTGCGGAAAGTGATTATACTACAAGAATCTACAGCGCTTGGGCAGTTGTTGGCTCTACGTCTAAATTTACCTCTTCGCCACTGGTCTTGCCGATCATAATGCCCTGAGATTGTCCCTTGCTCAAATATGTATTGAACCAGTTCCAAAAAGTCCTAAATCTGTTTCTATAGCTGACTAATAAAAATAAATGCACAAATAACCAGGAAACCCAGGCAAACCAACCCATAAGTGTCGTTTTTGGAAAGGTCAAATCTGCAACTGCTTTTTGATCGCCGATGATGGCCATTGATCCCTTATCATTGTATTTAAAAGGTTTTATTTGTTTTTCTTTTGCTATGGCAATAAAATTAGTTGCCAAAGTTTTACCTTGTTGTTTGGCCACACTGCCCAGTTGTGGGTGTCCTTTTGGGAAATCAGAATCTGTTTTCTGAATACAAGAATCACCGATGGCATAGATGTTATCGGTCATTTTTACCTTGTTAAATGCATCTACTGAAAGACGGTTACCACGCTCGTAACATTCTTCTGGAATACCCTTGAACTTGATGGCCGTTACGCCCGCTGTCCATATTAAGGTTTTGGTTTCAATGGTTTCGCCATCCTTAAAAGTAACCTGATCGTCTTTATAGTCGGCTACCATTTTTTTTAATTTTACTTTGATACCCATTTCCTGCAAGGATTTCAAAGTGTACTTTTGAGATTTTTCACGCATGGGAGGTAGGACGGTTGGGGCGCCATCTACCAGATAAATGTTGAGCTGTTCATTAGCCAGTTCTGGATAGATCTCCTTCAATTTGCGCTGACGCATTTCTGCTATCATTCCGGCAATTTCGACTCCAGAAGGCCCAGCGCCAGATATGACTATATTCCGCATTTTACGTTTTTCGTCAGCATCGGTACAATAGGTGTATTTTTCACCTTCCATGATTAGATAGTTGCGCAACTTAACCGCATCGTTGACGGTTTTCATTGGTAATGAATTTTTTTCGATATTTTCCATCCCAAAATAATTGCTTTTGGTTCCCGTAGCGATCACCAGTGCATCATACTGCAATTCTCCAGTTGAAAGCTTGATCGTATTGCTTTCTGGAATTACCTCTTCCAGCTCGCCTATTCTAAAAAACAGATTCTTCTTCCCACTGAAAAGCGTACGGAAGGGCACGGAAATGCTTGAAATATCCAACATTCCGGTGGCCACTTGATACAGTAAAGGCGGAAAAAAATTATAATTATTTTTATCTACCAAAGTGACCTTGATCCCTTTCTGATTTCCCAATTCTTTTGCCAGGTTGACCCCAGCAAACCCTCCTCCAATTATTACTATATGCTTTTGCATTATTATTTATTTTTAATTTTAAGCCCTCAATGTATTTAGAACTTTGAGCGCTGGAAAATGAGTAGTACAAACGTTAAGGCATCCTCATTTGTAACTATATTATTATCTCAATTTGATGTCACCACCATCGGCCATCAGCGTTTGTCCCGTCATGTATTTACTGTCATCACTTAGTAGAAATACGACCACAGGGGCGATATCTTTTTCTGGATCTCCAAAACGGTGCATTGGATTTTTCCTGGCCACTTCTTCATACTGATCTGGATTT
>JBBPYO010000102.1:0-3569 GCA_038199845.1 Flavobacteriales bacterium | reverse complement strand
TCCAGATAAACAATAGAGATTATATCCCATTTCATCTAATAATCATCTTAATTTTGCTGAAAATCAATAGTTTTAGACCATTTTTTAATCTCAACCAATCATTGAAATGCGTATAGATATTATCACCGTCGTACCAGATCTTTTAACCAGCCCCTTTGAAGCATCTATTATGAAACGCTCCATTGAGAAAGGCTTGGTAGATATACATTTACATAATCTGCGCGATTACTCACTGGGTAATTACAATCAAGTGGATGACTATCAATACGGCGGTGGCGCAGGTATGGTAATGATGATAGAACCCATAGATAAATGTATTAGTGCTTTAAAGGCAGAAAGGGATTATGATGAAGTCATTTATATGACACCAGATGGGAAAACGCTCAACCAGCGAATGGCCAACCAAATTTCAACTCTGGAAAATATCATCATTTTATGTGGTCATTATAAAGGAGTAGATCAGCGTGTGCGCGATCACTTTATTACCCGCGAGATTTCGGTGGGCGATTATGTGCTGAGTGGTGGTGAGCTGGGTGCGCTCGTACTTTGTGATGCCATTATACGATTAATTCCTGGAGTTTTGGGCAATGAAACCTCTGCCCTCACGGATTCATTTCAAGATGATCTACTTGCACCGCCCATATATACGCGGCCAGCAAACTACAAGGATTGGGAAGTGCCAGAAATTCTAACTTCAGGCAACACACCGAAAATTGAACTATGGCGCGAAGAGGAAGCTTTTAAAAGAACCAGAGAACGCCGGCCCGATTTATTGGAGTAAAAAGCTATTTTTTAAGGATTTTGAGCGTTTTTACGATTGAAAGCGTCATTTTTAAAAATCTTTTTTACTCTAGGTCAATTGAGAATAATATGTATATTTGCGCCCTCATAGAACCAACCTCTGGCGATAGTCGTGAATGTTGCTTTTGGAAAATCATTAAAATCCTCTAAAAATGGAAGATTTAATTAAATTCGTTCAAAACGAATACGTTACAGAAAACTCAAAAGAATTTCCAGACTTTGGTGCTGGTGATACTATCACTGTGTATTATGAAATCCGCGAGGGTGAAAAAACACGTACCCAGTTCTTTAGAGGAGTTGTTATTCAAGTACGCGGTAGCGGTTCTACCAAGACATTTACTATCCGTAAAATGTCTGGTACTGTAGGTGTAGAGCGTATCTTCCCTATCAACCTTCCTGCACTTCAGAAAATTGAGATCAATAAAAAAGGTAAAGTACGTAAAGCGCGTATCTACTACTTTAGAGGTCTTACCGGTAAGAAAGCGAGAATCAAAGAAGTTAGAAAATAAGATTTACGCATAATGTAATGCAAAAGCCTCTCCTTACGAGAGGCTTTTTTTATCTGTAAAATCTATAATTTAAAATTTGAAGGTGCACGGAAATACGATTATATAACCAATTATGCTCGGTGTCAAAAATCTCAAATTCATCCACAAAATCTTCTCTAGAAGAACACTGTGCTTGTGCTCAAAAAAAACTTGACCTGAAAGATTTATCACTTTATTACGTAGCAGCCCTATTTTCAGCAAACTGCATTTAAAAGCTTCTAAGTAGCAATCACTGAGAACGTTAAAATTTATTTAAAATTCTTGCAAACGTTTGCGCTTTGCTATACTTTAGCATCATAATTATTAGTTTAAATAACTGATAGACGTTCAGGTATTCTTGTCTTGAATTTTATTAATAAGATCAAACCAAGGATACATACACTTAGCTTTTTTAAGAAACCGCTTTTGCGGTAAAGGCCAATGTTGATTTTTAAATTTTAGTCTGAGGTCTTTCCTTAGAAAAACAATATAAAAATCGCAATAAACATTATCCTTCTCAAAAAGGTTAACCTCAGGATGCCTAACTGATCATTAAAAATCAGTTAACGTCCCAATGAATTGATTTACGGTGCAAGTACTAATATTCTTGCTTAAAAAACTTCAAGGGTTTACCGGTAACAAATCATTTCATTAGAAGCCATGTCAAGGTACTTTGTACAATGATATGGCTTTTTTTATGCGCTGTAGCGAAAAAAAATAGTGCTATTTCTTTACATATAAACGCCGCAAAATGCCATAAACCCTACAAAATCGACTTATAAATAGGCATAAAATACTATATTTGCACCGCTAAGTTTAAAGACTTTAAAACAATTGTAAAAGTTGAAATCGCCGGTTTAATCCTTATTATAGAATTACTCATTTATGTCTACAACATCAAAAATAACATACACCTTAACAGATGAAGCGCCAGCACTGGCAACGCATTCATTACTTCCCATTATTAGAAAATTTGCCAAAGCTGCCAATATCGAATTGGAAGCCAAGGATATTTCATTAGCAGCACGTATTCTAGTCAATTTCCCTGAAAATCTGACCGAAGATCAAAAAATGGCAGATGCTCTTGGCGAACTAGGGGAATTGGTTACCAAACCAGAAGCCAATATCATTAAATTACCAAATATAAGTGCCTCTATACCGCAGTTAATTGCCGCTATAAAAGAACTTAGGACTAAGGGTTATGAGATTCCCCTATATCCAGAAAACGCTACAACAGAACAAGATATTGAAATACGGAAGCGTTATGCAAAAGTTTTGGGAAGTGCCGTAAATCCAGTTATACGCGAAGGAAATTCTGACCGTAGGGCGCCAAAACCAGTTAAGGAATACGCAAAAAAGAACCCACATAGTATGGGCGAATGGTCTTCTACAAGCAAATCTAACGTGGCAACTATGAGCAGTGGCGATTTTAGAGCCAATGAAAAGTCAGTTACTCTAGAGAATGCAACAAGCATTGATATTGTACTTATAGATGCATCCGGTACCGAAACCACTCTGAAGAAAGATTTGCAGTTGCTGCGAGGCGAAGTAATTGACGCAACAATCATGAGTAAAAAAGCACTGCTTGATTTTCTTAGAGAACAACTTGCTGAAGCTAAAGCTCAAGGAATACTTTTTTCTGTACACTTAAAGGCTACGATGATGAAAATCTCGGATCCTATTATTTTTGGTCATGTGGTACGCGTTTTTTTTGCAGATGTCTTTGAGAAATACGGAGAAGATTTAAAAAATATAGGTGTTGATGCAAAAAATGGCTTAGCAGACCTACTTAAAGATATTGAGAAATTACCGGCAGATAAAAAAAGTGAGGTTGAAAAAGCCATTCTTGCCGCCCTTGAAAACCAGGCAGATCTGGCTATGGTGAATTCCGATAAAGGAATAACAAATCTTCACGTACCCAGTGATGTGATCATTGATGCTTCGATGCCAGCCATGATTCGCAGTAGCGGAAAAATGTGGAATGCAGACGGTAAAGCCCAAGATACTTTGGCCGTAATACCAGATAGCAGCTATGCCGGTATTTATCAGGAAACCCTTGATTTTTGCAGAGAGCATGGAGCCTTTGATCCTACAACTATGGGTACAGTGCCCAATGTTGGACTTATGGCTCAAAAAGCTGAAGAATATGGTTCGCATGATAAAACGTTCGAAATACCACAAGCGGGTTCTGTAATTGTAAAAGATGCTTCAGGAAAGATACTTTTAGAGCATCACGTTGAG
>JBBPYO010000101.1:0-2817 GCA_038199845.1 Flavobacteriales bacterium | reverse complement strand
GAAAGAATTTTTTAAAACACATCATAACTTTTTAATGAAAAATTGCAATGGAAAATAAATTCCAGAGATTGCTAAAATAATTTAAAGCAATAAATTGAGCGAAAGCATACTATAATTGATTGCGTAACAATTTTTTTAATAAACATTTAGAATCCTGCATTGCTGTTGAAGATAAATGAAAACCACATCTCAAAATCAATCTGACACATTAGATTGATCCAACTGTAATCTTGCAATAAGCCATCCTCATATTTTTAAACTACTGGGTAAATTGTCTACTATTAATTCGCCAATTAACAGGTATGGGAAAATAGATCAAATAAAAACAGGCAGATTTATTGAGCCTCCTGCCGTATCACAATGGGGACATATCCTTTTTCCATTCCCTTGGGCGGTGTTACAATAATGGCATTGTCCAAAGTTGCGAGTTTTCCTTGGGTCGGCGGGGCCATGTATTCTTTGTTTGCGGCCCAGCCCTCATGGATCCGCTCCACGTTTTCCTGTATCCTGTTCTTTTGTTCCTCACTTAGCCTTAGGGATTGCAGTGAGGGCTGGTCAATGAACCGGTACCAGGAGAACGTGACCACAGACCCATCGGTCAATGTAACCTTGTAAGGGCCGGCCTTTGCCCCGGGCGCGGTCCAGGGGTTTCCATTTTCCGTGGGAGATGTATAGGGCCTGCCCTTAGGGGCAACGGCGAAATCCTGGCTTTTCAAGTGGGTCTCCGCTGGCACCTCATCCTCACCGATTGCAATCATTTTATCACCTTCTTTCTTAAAATACTGGGGGAAAAACCCCATACCCTTTTCAATCCCCTTTTTCCATTGTAGGCTATAAGAGGACCTGTCCAGCATAACTTCGTTGAAAAAGGAGCCGACACCCTCAATGGGCATTGCATTGGGCCCTTGGTCATATCCGGTCGGCGTGGTCGTACATTCGGGAATATAGGAAGCACCGGTCTGAAATTCCGCCGAAATTGCCTTCCCTTCTTTTAGTGCATTTTTCATTGGCCTATAAATGGCATCCTGTGAGTACAGGGTGGCATCGAGCATAAGTATGGTAACCCCTTTATCATCTACCGGAAACTGCAACGCGGGGATCTTTATATATACAGTGCCTTTGGCGTCGGTGGCTTCAAAACGCGGTACCGTATTGATCTCAATGGCCCCAGATCCCACCACACCTTCCCGGGCATCCAGGGTTCTTCCTTCAGCAGTGGCATAATTGTCGGCAATCTTGCTCCAAACATGTGGAATATAAAATGCCACAGGTCCCTTAAAATTTTCGGCATTTAAAAAACAGGTCCAACTTTGATCACCTGAAGGTGCAGCGCCATCTTTTTTTGGCTGCGCCGGAATAATTGGCAGTGCCATCCAGGCATTGCCCATCAGTTCCCCCGAGGTACCGTTCTGAAAAGTGATCCCATCTGGGGGCACAAGAAGTCGATTGCTCAGTTGAGCCATTCCCATTTCATCTCCTTTAAGCGGTTTGGTCTTTCCGAAGCCCCAGCCCGGGGATGATATCTCACCGTTGTAGCAGTTGGCCGTACCGTTCATTCTATATTTGGCAGTAGAAGAACCAAACTGGGTACTTCCCCAAAAACCAAGGCTCCCTTCAATGGTCTGGAATACATCGCGATATGACGGTCCGCGCTGTGGCCAGTTATCCCTGGCATACGTGCCAATAGGGCATAAATGCTCTTCAAAATCCCTATTGTCCTGTACGATACATGTCACTGGAAGGCCGATCTGAAAGCCGGAAAGAGGTTTCTCCAGTAACGGCCATGCGCTCACGTAGAAACTTACCCCATAGCCAAAGCCTTCTTTTTGCTGGGGCAGATTCATGGAAATATAACCGTGCAGCCCTTGCGACAATTGCTTCAGCTGTGGGACATCTTCAGTTTTCTGAGTTTGAGCCTGTATAGTATCGGCACATAAGAGTACCATAAAAGCGCAACAGGACAAGGCGGTAATACAACTTAATCTACTCATTATGGTTCCCAATTTGTTCATGGTTTATAGGTCTTTTTGATTGAACAAATAAAATTTTAGAGGTCAATAGTTAAATGCATAATGAAATTGACTTTAAAATTCTGTAAATCATTATTTAAAAATATTATTCTCTAGTGACACATCGGAAAAACCCCTCCGCCTTTCGGCACCTCCCCTTGAAATAAGGGGAGGCACAACAAAACATCATTCTTTTTGATATTAAAGTATGTAACTATCTATCGATCTCTAAAAATTTTTTGAACTACTATTATAGATGAGATATTATGTTCCCATAATCATTTTAATATATCCTCATCGATTTCTTTAAACTGCGCTGCCGCGTTCAGGAAATGGGCGGTCACCCAGAACACGGTCCAGTGCTCTACGTACCCACCCCTAAAGTCATAGATGTTGCTTAAATCCCCCGCCTGGGCAAAATTAGTGTGCTGTATCTGCTCCCCGTGTGAGCCATAGGGATCTATCATCTGACCGCAAGAGCGGTACATCAGGACAGCCATGCGCTGTAGATCCTTGTCATTAAGGTATTTACCGAGCTTGTAGAAAGAAGGGGCAAAGAAAACCCCATAAATATCCAAGTGCTGGTTCTGGGCCGATACAACAGTCCATCCCCGGCTCTTAAAACTATGATTGTCCAATCTGGAAGGAGGCATCGGAATGTCCCAAACTACCATATAACTGAGTGTTACGTAAGCAGCATGTGTGGCCCATTCCAGGTATTTCTGCTCTTTTGTAAATTCATACATGGCCAAGAAGCCCTGAAATGCGGCCCAGGCCCCTTCTTTATCTTCACAGCTCGCATCCAAAG
>JBBPYO010000100.1:0-2549 GCA_038199845.1 Flavobacteriales bacterium | reverse complement strand
TCCTGGAAGAACCGGTACTGTCGTGCAGATATTTGCCCACGTGGTTGCTGGAATTGGCCAGTCCATTGGGATGCTGTACGGATTTAGAATTGAGCAGGATCCGTGCTGAACTACAGGCGCTGGCGGCAAGAATCACCACTTTTCCCTTAATTTCGTAATCCTGCATGTCGTCTTTATTCACATAGGAAACGCCTGTGGCTTTCCCTTCTGCGTTAGTGAGCACTTCACGTACCATCGCATTTACATAAAGGTCAACATTTCCTGTCTCCAGCGCTGGGTTTACCAATACAGAAGATGATGAAAAATCGCCATAAACGGAGCAGGAACGTGAACACTGACTGCAATAAAAGCAAGCACCGCGTTTTTTATTAACTGTTTTTGTAAGAATGGACAAACGCGAAGGGATCATGGGTATATTCACCTTACCGGTTGCCTGCTTGAGATAAAGCTCATGCAAACGAGGTTTTGGCGGTGGCAAAAAGTAACCGTCGGGCTCGTTTGGAATATTTTCTTTGGTACCAAAAACACCAATCATTTGATCTACCTTATCGTAATAAGGCTTGACATCATCATAACCTATAGGCCAGTTATCTCCTTGCCCATCAAAGTCCTTGCGCTTAAAATCCAACGGACCAAAACGCAGTGAAATCCGTCCCCAGTGATTTGTTCTTCCACCCAACATTCGGGATCTGAACCAGTCAAACTGTGAGTCATTTTTCTGAGTATATGGTTCTCCTTCAAGTTGCCAGCCACCATAAGCCATATCAAAATCCCCAAAAGGCCTAGTGGTAGATGCGCCTCTACGTGGCGAATCATAAGGCCATTTTAACTGGGTGCGCTGCTCTTCATTGGCAGGATCAAAGTGCGGTCCTGCTTCCAGAAGAGCAATTTTGAAACCTTCTTTTGAGAGTGTATGTGCTGCCATACCACCACCGGCACCGGAGCCCACTATAATTACATCATATTCTTTAGATTGTTCTTTAATTTGAAAAGCCATAGAAAAATTACTTTTTGAAGTGCATCAACTAAATTTTAACTAAAACGATTTATTTACTCAGGTGCTTGACTTGATAAATATAGCGACGCATTAAACGAATTATAAAATTAAGATAATTTTTAATAAAAATCGAACAAAAAACGCCCCAGATTATAAAATAAAAGCTGAAATAGATTTTTAACACTTAAAATTGTTAATTACCTATTTTCAGCTTGTTTTAAATGATTTTATAAATTGGCTATTTTTTTTATTTCTGTAATCATTGCCTCTGCAACTTCATCTGCTTTTTGCTGCGTACCAGCTTCCGTATAAATACGTATAATGGGTTCTGT
The DNA here is from genome assembly GCA_038199845.1 of Flavobacteriales bacterium. Lineage (GTDB taxonomy): Bacteria > Bacteroidota > Bacteroidia > Flavobacteriales > Flavobacteriaceae > Leeuwenhoekiella. Next base: position 1,220 of record JBBPYO010000100.1, on the reverse strand, counting down.
ATTTGATTTTCGTAAATGCACCCAGTGGTTTTCAAAGTCAATTTTAACGCCATCTATCGTGCTTACTTCTTCATTTTTGAACTGTTCCGCCACAGCGGAAAGGATCTTATCCACATCTAATTGAGGCGTGAGCTGTATTTTATTTTTGCTCATAAAATAAGACGGATAACTTTCGCGCAATGCGCTTACCGAAATTTTCTTTTTAGCCAAATGGGTAAGAAACAGCGCCACGCCTACCAGACTGTCACGCCCATAATGCAATTCTGGATAAATGATCCCGCCATTGCCCTCGCCGCCTATCACGGCATTTTTATCTTTCATTAATTGGACAACGTTGACCTCACCCACTGCACTGGCAAAATATTCGCCTCCATGCTTTTCAGTGACATCGCGCAGGGCTCGTGAGGAAGACAAATTAGAAACCGTATTACCTTTTTGCTCACTCAGAACATAATCTGCGCAAGCAACGAGCGTATATTCCTCCCCAAACATTTCCCCTTTTTCGGTAATAAAAGCAAGCCGGTCAACATCAGGATCTACTACAATACCCAAATCTGCATGCTCTTTTACTACAAGTTCACAAATATCGCCCAGATGCTCTTTTAAAGGTTCGGGATTATGCGGAAACTCACCGGTAGGATCGCAATATAATTTCACGGTCTCCACTCCAAGACGTTCTAACAAAAGCGGGATAGCAATCCCTCCAGTGGAATTCACACCATCAACAACCACTTTAAAGTTGGCCGCAGCGATCGCATCTTCATCTACCAGGTCAAGCTCCAGCACTTCGTCAATATGAATATCTATATATGCATCATTCTTTAGGATTTCGCCCAAATGATCTACTTCGGCAAAATCAAAATCGTTGGATTCTGCTATTTGAAGTATTTTTTCACCATCGGCGCCATTAAGAAATTCTCCTTTGGCGTTGAGCAATTTAAGCGCGTTCCATTGTTTGGGATTGTGCGATGCGGTAAGAATTATCCCGCCATCAGCGTGTTCCATTGGGACGGCAATTTCTACGGTGGGCGTTGTGGAAAGGTCAAGATCTATCACATCTATACCCAAGCCATTTAAGGTATGCATCACCAATTGCTGGATCATATTACCCGAAATGCGTGCGTCCCGGCCTATGACCACACGGTAACTATCTTTGTTGCGTTGCTGTTTGAGCCATGTTCCATAGGCTGCTGCATACTTGACAGCATCTAACGGTGTTA
>JBBPYO010000099.1:0-2665 GCA_038199845.1 Flavobacteriales bacterium | reverse complement strand
GTAATAATGCGTGGTTTAGGCACTTCCCAAGGGGGTAGGGATCCGTTTTATGTAGTAGATGGTCAGCCTGTTTCTGATATTCGCAGTATAAGTCCTAATGATATCGAAAGTATTGATTTCCTTAAAGGAGCTTCGTATGCTAACATATATGGTATTCGCGCTGCAAACGGTGTTATCCTTATCACCACCAAAAAGGGAAAGAAGGGTGCACCTGTGTTTAGAATGGAATCCTATTATGGCGTTCGTAGTATCTTGAACCAAGTTGATCTAGCAAATGGAGCGCAATACCGTCAGTATTTTAATGAAGAAAGTGCTGCTTCCGGAGGGTTTCAGTTAGCGCCTAATCAAGCCAACGATACAGACTGGTATGATGAATTGTTGCAAATGGGCAATATCAACAACAACAGTTTTTCGGTCTCTGGCGCCAGTGATAATGTAGATTACTTCTTGAGCTATAACCTGTATCAAGAAGAAGGTATTCTCAAAGATGCCACTTTCAGAAGAGGGACTATTAGAAATAACAATACCTTTCATCTGTTTGAGGATAAGTTTAGAATAATCTCTAACCTCAATATTACCTATACAAACGAGAGTCCAAAACCTTTTGGTGCTTTCAGTAACGCTTACACACAATCTCCTTTAGTACCTGTTAAGTATGACAATGGACTTTTTGGTCAGTCTTTTGTAAACCAAAATACTGGCGTCGTGGGGTATCAAGCCGCTTCTGGGGAAAGTGTGGGGCGTTTAAATTCCTACGGAAACCCAATTTCTCAAGTGTTTTTTGCTGACGAAAATCTTAACAGCACAACGCTACAAGGTCAACTTACGGCAGAACTTGACCTGACCGATGATTTAATGTGGTCAACCCGTTTTGGTGCTACAAAGGGCTATATTACCAACCATAACTTTAGTGATCGCAGAGCGCAGTGGCTCAATGCAGATCCACGCAGAACACAAGAATTTTTTAACGATCAAAGGACAGATCCTGATGGGGATGGGGAAATTTCCACAGAATATGCGAATAATTCGTATACCCTTCGTTCTGAAGAATCCTTTAGATGGAACCTGGAAAGTTTTCTAACCTACAGCAAAAGTTTTGAAAACCATAACTTAACCGCGACGGTTGGCTTGAGCCGAGAAAATTATGGTGGCGGTGAGTTTCACTCTTCACAATCCTACGATGTGTTTCCTCAAAGGAGATTGAGAAATTTTGACAGGCGCACAGATCGCATATTTGACGACACCGTTGATGGAAATACAAATCAATCTATCAATCTACAATCTTATTTTGGTCGGGTTGAGTATAATTACGATTCTCGTTATTATGTCCGCGCTGTATTGCGTCGAGACGGAACTAGTGATTTTGTAACCGGCGACAGTAATTATTTTGATAATTTTCCTGCCGTAAGTTTAGGATGGACCTTATCTAATGAATCTTTTTTAGAAGATAGCGAACTCGTTTCCAATTTAAAGATTTTTGCTGGATGGGGTAAATTGGGTAATGCCAATGTTCCTTTTAACGTACAGTCTATAACTACCAGCGCGGGCAGTGATAACACTAATTATGTATTTGGCCCTAGTCAAGGTCTGGTTTTAGGAGCTGCTTTGGGAACTCCTGCACTTCCTATCTCATGGGAGGTGACCGAAGAGTGGGAATTTGGTTTTGATTTTGGTTTGTTCAATAGCAAATTGACCGGTACCATAGATTATTATAACCGTCTCAATACGAACGCCATTTTACCGGTTAGGCCAATCTTAAACTCGGAATTTGCGGTAGATTTCTTTGATGAAGCTGCTGAAATTTCTAATACCGGCTTTGAATTCCTTGTTAATTGGAGGGATCAGATCGGTCAGGATTTGACCTATAATGTTGGTTTTAACCTCTCCACTAACCAAAACAAAATTCAGAATGTAAAACCTGCATATGATGGTGCCATAGGTGGAAGCTTGAGTAATGGTCAGATCACTAAAAGATTGCAGGACGGTCAGCCTATTTATTCGTGGTGGCTGCTTGAGGCCGATGGCGTATGGCAGTCACAACAGGAGATAGATAACAATGCTTCATTAGGTAATGCGCAACCAGGACATCTGCGGTATGTTGATCAGAACAACGACGGCAATATAGATGACCGAGATAAGCAATTTTACGGCAACTACATTCCTACATTTAACTACGGTATCAATATTGGCTTTAACTACAAGAATATTGATCTTAGCCTTGCCGGATTTGGCGTAGGTGGCAATAAAATTTACAATGCCCTTGCCAATACCCGCTTAGGAGGTGAAAATATACCAGTAGATCTTTTTAACGGCCGCTGGACGCCAGAAAATACAACAGCAACTAAACCGGGAGCAAACAGAGATGCGCTTGCTTCTACATACTGGTTAGAAGATGGTGATTATTTTAGATTGAACAACGTAACTGTTGGTTACACGTTTAATGATTTTGCTGTGATAAGCAAGGCTCGTTTCTACGTGACGCTGCAAAATCCATTTATCATTACAAACTATTCGGGCTTTACGCCAGAATTAAATCAGGATGGTAATCCCGCCGCAACCACAGGTATTGAACTCTCCGCATATCCCACGACAAGAACATTCCTTTTTGGAGCCAACTTTCAGTTATAATATTTAAAAATAAAACGATGAACACTATAATTAAATT
>JBBPYO010000098.1:0-3399 GCA_038199845.1 Flavobacteriales bacterium | reverse complement strand
GGACAGCCTAGATATAGCAGGGCCAGTATTAAAGTGCTTTGCTGGATTACATTTAAGATGAGCATCCCGGTCATTACCAGATTGAGGGCAAAGGCCCATCGACTAATGCTGAATACCAGATAGAATACCAGACTGGCCAGTCCGATAATCGAAAGTACCTTAAAAAAACTATCTATTTGCATGTTGTTGGTCTAAATACCTATGGAACTTGATCTGATGGCCACATCGATGCCACGCCTTAACGTTTTGAATGCCTTCATTGCAAGCTGTGCCTGTGTGACCGGGATACTTGGCATTATCGGTATACCCGCCTTCCCCATCAATTTGAAGGCCAGTGCTTTTTGGTTGGTGGGCAGTTTCATCAGCGCGGCAAAGTAAATCTTTGGATTTTTCAAAAAGTCCTTTCTTGCCCTGTAGGCCTCCGCAAAATTTCTTTGGTAGCCGAACTTTTTATCAAAGGTTTCCTCGGCACTCTGGAAAAACCTATCCCTGTCAAAACCGCGCTTTATGATCTTGCCGTTCATCTCCACATCAGAGACCTTATATTTACTACCTGGCGAAAGACTGAATGAGTTGGAGGCATCCTTACGGCTTACGATTATATGGATGTGGCTCTGGTTTCCGGCCTTGGTCATTCCCTGTAAGATCCGCTTTCCGTCCTGTTGGTTTGGCGCTTCCCGCTCCAGTTTGGCAATTTCCCTCTCTTTACTTTTTATGTTCCCTCGAACCGAACCTCTCTTGATGCTTCTAATCTCATTTTTCAGTTTGAGTATCTTGGTGGCAAAGGGCTGGTTTTCCTTGATCTGTCTGTCGGTCCCCTTAAACGTCCGCTGGTGCTCGATCTTAGCGTAATACTTAATGTCATCTATGTTGACCTGTCGCCCATTGATCTCACGGTTGAAGGAAGCCACATAATCCTTCATCAGCTCCCGGGTGTACCTTTTCAGGTCGCCGCTGGTGTTCTGTAAATGTTTCAGTTCATACTTGGAAGGACTGACCGTGATGGAATAAAATTTGGGCTCGGTCTTTTTGAGCTTTGCCCCGTTCCCATCGATGTCCCTTATGATTTCCTCAGCTGAAATCCTACCGGCATATTGGTTGAAAAAATCCTCCATGCCTTCCTGACCGGCAGGCAGGCCCTCCAGTTCCATATGTTGGTCTTCCTTTTCCAGGTAACCCACAAAGTCTGCCGAACTCTGGGAATAGTTCCCTCCCAGTTTTTGGGGTGTGATCGTTATGTACATGGCCCCCTATTTTATGGTTTGTTGTTTAGGTTTTGCTTTTCTTGAAAGCGCACTTCCCTCTTTTCTCCTGCGTGTTTTTTCTCAAGGATCAAAGGTTTCTTGGAGGGCCCTTCCGTTTGAAAAAGTGATTCGATCATTGCCACGGTGGGTTTGGTCTGCGTCTTTTCCACATCCCTTATAATGGAGATGACCGCATTGATCCTTTTTAATAGTTTGGCCTCGATTGTCCTTCCGGTCGGGCCCAGCTCTTCCCGTGGTGAGATCTCGTTGTAGAGGAAAAAATCGAGCATCGTGGCCATGGCCTCGGTGTGCGATTTGAAGTATGCCCTTGAAAATTGCTGGAAACGTTTGGCCGTTGCCTTTTTAAACCTGATGCCGCTAAATGAGTCCATATTTCGCCGATTTGTCGCAAATCCGTCCCTAAAAATGGACGCTCGCAGGGCATTTGTCGCAAATCGTGGAAATCTGAATAATCGATCTATTTGTAAACAATTGAAAATCAATGTATTATAAAGGAATAGGAGTGCTTAACATCGCGCAGCGTGTTATCCTCTTGCTACTCCTTTTCGTTCGCCATGGGCGAATGAAAATTTCGTACAATGCGGCCAACGACCAATTGCCATTTTCAGGGAATGGATTTCCCGTTATAAGATTTTTCGATGCGCGAGGTTATCGGCGAAAGTCAAAAATTGGATAGCCCCACATAAAATTGAATGCTGGATTTCAGCAAAATAAAGATAGCGTTTTTTATTGAAATGAAACATAACGCACAAAAAAAGACCCTTGAGATTCAAAGGTCTTTATTTCCCGATTTTTATGTTTTCAAATATTGAACACGTATTTATAACCGTGAAGATTTCGCAGTGCTTCCTTCTCGAAAAGCAAATCAGGGTTGGTGCCGTGTTGGCTTGCATATTTCCGGATATTATCGCCCAATTTTTGCTCAACGTCCCTTTTGGAACTTTTCAAAAGGCAGTATTTTGCCCCCCCTTTCAGGTCTGAAAAAATTAAATGGATCATGGTATGATCCTATAAAAGTCCGTTGTCCGAAAAGCTGTAGAAGTCCCCATCCGGTGCAAGGATCAAATGGTCCAAAAGTTTGATGTCGAACATTTCCCCCGCCTTTTTGATCCTGTTGGTAAGTTCCCTGTCTGCCGTGCTGGCCCTCATTTTTCCGCTCGGGTGGTTGTGGCCCAATATTATGGCCACCGAAAGCGATTTAAGGACTACTGCAAAAAGGATCCTAAGGTCTACCAAAGTGCTCGTTAAGCTGCCCTGTGATATCTGATAGATGCCCTTTACCCTGTGGCCGTTGTTCATAAGGAGCACCTTAAAGCATTCCTGTACCTCAATATTGCCCCTGTCCCAATTGTCATATAGGATATTGGCGGCATCCTGTGAACCTGTCACCTTTTTCCATGAACCTGCCTTTATTCCCCCTTGGTAACTTATTTTTATTTCGTTAACTTGTGTTTTCATTATTGATAATTTTAAATAGTTTTAGTAATGAAAAAGGGGGCGCAACTTCTCACGGGAACGCCCCCTTCTATTTTAATACTCCCCCGGCAGCATCAGTGTGCCGTCCACGAAGAACAGGCGCAGTTCATCCAATGGAAAATCGGTGACATTATAGCGATGCGTCTCAAAAATGTTCCCGTTCCCATCACTGTAGATCAGTTCCGCTTCATGGCCTGAATAGTCCTGTTCTGCACTTGGAAGGCGGTTAAAGTCTATCGTGATAAAATAGCTTTTTTCCATTAGGCTCTTTGCGATTACGGAAACGTCTGTAATGAGCCAGTAACAATCGGCGGCATTGGCCAGATATTTCATCCCCTCTGTGTACCGGTTCTTGAATAACTGAATTTTGGATATGTTTTATGAACCGTGAAAATGTTGGAGTCTCTCTTTGATTTCGTTAACTTGTTCTTTCATTTTAATTGAATTAAAGTGTTGATAAATACGGGGGCGCGACTTTCGAGAGGAACGCCCCCCTTGATTTTAAATTAATCGGCTTAACTATTGCCATTCTTTGTTCCCAACAATAGGACCTCGTTGGCCTCCACTTCGGTAACATAGCGTTTGACCCCGTCCTTATCGTCGTAGCTTCTGGATCTGAGCTTTCCGCTCACCCCGATCTCCTTGCCCTTGCCCACAT
>JBBPYO010000097.1:0-8009 GCA_038199845.1 Flavobacteriales bacterium | reverse complement strand
GGCATATAATCGAAGTTTTTCAGCTATTTCTGGACGTTTCATGGATGATACAAATTAGTGGTATTAACCAAATTACTGTTATTAATGCTTCAGTAGCTAGTTTTGACCATAAGTGGCAAGTTATCAAAATTACTACCATTATTATTTGAGATTAGGGTTAAAAGTATTTAACACTCCTGTTTAAACAATTTCTTTTTCTACGAAAGGTGTTTCTAGGTCTAAAATCTCATGTATTAATTGAATAACAACCACTTCAAATTTATTCATTAATTCTATATTTATAGCAGTGTTTTTATTCTCCTGAAAGCATAAGAAACCACTGTTTAGGTTTTTGAAAGAAATAACACCAGCTTCCAGATTTTCCGGAAGGCCGTCCGTTTTATGCAACATCAGGGAATAACAAAGCACTTGAAACGCTTTGGCGTGTTTTTTATAATCTGTGGTAAGGAGATCCCAATCGTTTAGCTTTAGTTCAGTCGCGGTCACGTTTCCTGTCTTGTAATCTATGATGCGGTGGGTTTCATTTAAAAAATCCATCCGGTCAACGGTGCCGCGCATATTAACAGTGAAAGGTTCTTGCTGTAATGTAGCAGTGAATTTTTGCTCACAACTGAGTATTGTTAGTGTATTGCCAGCTTTTAACAGTTCCTTTTCCTTGTTGATCAGATTTTCAATAAACTTAAGCGCAACGTTATAAATGATAAGGTTTTTACCGGTTTTAACATTGTCAAGATTATATAGCGTTTCAAACTGTTTCTCCACTGCTTGCGGAATGCGGGCTTTTATCGCTTTTAAGATTTCCAAAGAAAGCTTTTGACTCAGATAGGGCAAATAAAGCTGCTCAAGCGCTTCATGCACGATTGTGCCAAGCGTGTTATGGGCAACAACGTCTTCAATACTTTCCAGTTCAGGGATTCCCAACACGTAGCGGTAATAGAAATCCACGGGGTTTCTAATATATGTGGTAAGTGCCGATGGCGAAAATCCATAAGCCGCCTGTGTTTTGAGTTTTTCGATCATTTCGGGCGTTTTTTGAATGGTTTTGACCGTTTTCGTGGTAATGGTTACAGGGGCATTTGCCGAAATTTCCGTAAACGTATGGTTTAGTTGCTGCTCAATTTCCAGTTGTAGCAAAAAACGACTCTTTTCTGCGCTGTGAATTCCGGTGGATTCGTTGTTATAAAGTAAATAAACATTTTCTGCACGCTGTATGAGGCGGAAAAAGTGATAAGCATAAACGGCATCTTTTTCGCGATAGGTGGGGAGCTTATATTCCATCTTGAGATCAAACGGAATGAAACTGCCCTGACTTTTTCCCGATGGAAGTGTACCCTCATTAAGTCCTGTGACGATCACGTTTTGAAAATCCAGAACTCGTGATTCCAGTACGCCCATAATCTGTAATCCAGCGTAAGGATCACCTCGGAAATCCAGCGTTTCTTTAGATAACAGCTCTCTATAAAAATAGTGCAGGCTCTTTAGATTTTCGAGATAATTATAGTTGCTGCTCAAACTTTCTAATTGACTGAAAATCTCCTGAAAAGAGAACAAATACTCCAGTTGGAGCCAGTTTTTTGATGGAATAAGCTGATTTTTTAAATGCTTAATTACTTCAAGAATCGCTTTTATTGCCGTTGGGGCGTTGTCATTCCATAGATCAAATAAAGCATTTGCGGCCTGCGTATAGTTCTTACAGGTAGCGATAAGTGTTTGTGGCTTGATGTAAATTAAATTTTCCTGCTCTATTTTTTTTCTGATCAAAGCCGTGTCAGCTCCCAGCAGGCGTTCGCTGTGTCCCTGCGTTAAGAAAGAAAGTAAATCTTTACAGATAAAAGCATCTTTGCGAACTTGCTGATGTAATGTGAGCCAAGCATCAAAAAAGGATGCATCAGGCACTTGATCTAGCGGAAGGCCCATCGTGATATTTATATTCTTCACATTTGCCGGTAAGGAAGAAAGCAGCGGTAACAGAAGCGCTTCATCGCCCAGTACGATTGCTGTATTCTCAAGTTCTTCTTGTGAAAATGTGTCGATTAGCTGACCTACATATTTGGCCTGACCTATATTTCCCGCAATTGCGATAGACTGTATATCTTTTGTATGACTATAGTAATCGCTGCCTTTGTGAATGGGATTCCGTTGAAAATGTTTCCATTCCTTTAGATAAGTTTTAATAAAACGACCTGCATTATAGGATGCGTTCGAAAGAAAATGATTGTCTATATCCCATATTATTTCGGCTTGATTATTCTCCAAAAAAGACTGAATAATATATTGCTCGGCAGTGTTAAGGGCATTAAATCCAGCAAAGATAAAATGATCCTGAATTTTTAAAGAGTAGGCTTGCGCGGTTGCTGCTGCTTGACGGTACTGCATCCCCTGATAACCTAATCCTTGTTTTTTCAACAAGGCATTATAAGTTTCATAGAAAAGCGCTATTTCCTCCCAAAACTTGAGATACTGTTTGACCATTGGAGTAGGATCTGGATCAGCTGACCAATGCTCCAAATCTTTCACAGCTTTTAGATAATTAAAAAAGGATGTCGTAGATAATAAATAACGATCTATTTCATTGAAATCGCCTAAAACACCAGGTGCCCAAGCCAAAAATTCAACAAAGGAATCGGGATTATTTTGATGGGTCTCGAGATACGCCCTATACATTTCAAATTGCAGTTGTGTTTGGGGTGCGCTAGCTAAACCAGACATTTCAACAGTAAGCTCTTCGATACTTCTTACACGTGGCAAAAAAGTAGATTTACCATTAAGCCGTTTTGATATTTTTTTCTTGAAGAGTGTCCCGGCCCTTTTTGAAGGAAATATAAGCTGAATGGATGCCAGACTGTGGGTACTTTTAAGTACGTGCTCTACAAGTTCATCTATAAATGTAATCATATCCTAAAAATAAAAAATGCCCTGATTTCTCAGGGCATTTTTACAAATTATATTTAAAAACTCTTAGTTGTTATCTTCAATAAGAGATAATTCAACACGTCTGTTTTTAGCTCTTCCGGCAGAAGTAGCGTTAGTAGCAACTGGTTGCTCTTCACCAAATCCTTGAGAAGAAAGTCTAGTTGCAGGAAGACCTTTGCTTTCCATGTAATCTTTAACTGCTTGTGCACGTTCTTTAGAAAGAGTCATGTTATACTCTGCACGACCTTGGCTATCTGTGTGACCTTCAATCAAGAAACGAGTATTTGGATATTCTTTCATTGTTACAATAACATCATCAAGAGTAGATTGAGAATCAGCTTGTATAGTAGCTTTGTTCAATTCAAATAATACAGTACGTACTTGAACATTCAATTCTTCAAGAACTTCAACTGTAATTTCTGGACAACCGTTATTAGATGCAGGACCAGCAACTTCTGGACAATCATCATCTTTGTCTAAAACACCATCACTGTCAGCATCTTCGTAAGGACAACCATCATTAGCAGCAGGACCAGCTTCATTAGGACAGTTATCTTCACTATCTTTTACGCCATCACCGTCAGCATCAGGACATCCTTGTAAAGCTGCAATACCAGCAACATCTGGACACTGATCATCAGGATCAGCAACACCATCACCATCTGTATCAGGACAACCGTTCATTTCAGCTGTACCAGCTTCAGTAGGACAAGCATCTTCAGAATCTTTTATACCGTCACCATCTGTATCAGGGCAACCATTGAATTCTGCAAGACCTGGAGTCTCTGGACATTCATCTTTATCATCATATATACCATCTCCGTCAGAGTCAGTACCACCAAATACGAAACCAATTCCAGCAGTATGTTGGAAATGTTTTACGTAGGTGTCTTCAAAAGCATGCTTATAAGTAGAGGTCAAGTTAAGGTTGATGTTTTCAGCCAACCAAATACGAAGACCCACAGTACCGTTAGCAGTTCCAAAACTTGAAATATCATCAAGGAATGTGTAACCACCACCTATACCTAAGTAAGGATCAAACCATCCACCTTCGCCAAATAGAGCATCGCGAAAACTGTAAGAAATAATACCATCAACTGAATAGTACGCAAGATCATCAGCAGAGACATCACCTAATTTGTCAATTTTGTTGATAGAACCACGAACACCCAAGATGAAACCATCACCTACGTAACGGCTAACTTCTATTGTAGAAACGGAAGGAAGAATATTCCAGTGGTCATCTACGTTATAAAATTCATCTAAGAATTCACCACGCATACCTTCCATGGCATCTCCTACAGGATAAGTATCAATGGCGTTTACGCCTATAGATATTCCCCACGGATTATTCTCGTCTTGTGCATTCACAGCATTCGTTCCGAAGAAAACGAGGGCAGCGAATAACAGTAATCTGCTAAGATTTTTCATATTTTAATTGTAATTTTAAGTGTTAATTAGAGCAAAAGTAAGTTGTTAAAATTTATGAACAAAGCCTAAAGTAATAAAGTTTTATTAAAACGTTAAGACTGCTAAGCTTTTGGATATCGTGGCTTATTCAATGATTTTCAAGCTTTTTCCAACTTTCTTGAAAGCATCAATTGCCTGATCCAATTGCATTTTAGTATGAGCAGCAGAGAGTTGAACTCTAATTCGAGCTTTTTCTTTAGGTACCACGGGATAAAAGAAACCTATTACATAAATCCCCTCTTCCAGCAGTGCATCTGCCATATTTTGTGATAGCTGTGCATCATACAGCATGACCGGTACAATGGCGGAGTCACCATCTATAATGTCAAAACCGGCTTCTTTGATACCTTTCTTAAAATAATTTGTGTTTTCTTCTAATATATCACGGAGTTCTGTGCTTTTTCCCAAAATCTCGAAAACTTTAATGGATGCACCCACAATGGCGGGCGCCAGAGAATTAGAAAAAAGATATGGCCGTGAGCGTTGACGCAACAGGTCAATAATTTCTTTTTTTCCGGTGGTATAGCCACCCATAGCGCCGCCCAGGGCTTTTCCGAGAGTGCCTGTGATGATATCAATTCTTCCCAAAACCCCTTTTTCTTCAAGGGTGCCTATTCCTTTCTTTCCAATAAAACCAGTGGCATGACATTCATCGATCATGACCATTGCATCATATTTATCTGCAAGATCACAGATTTTGTCGAGTGGAGCAACAAGCCCATCCATAGAGAAAACACCATCGGTGACTACAATTTTAAAGCGTGCGCCATCTTCGTTGGCTTTTTTAAGCTGCTTTTCAAGATCTTCCATATCACTATTGTCATAGCGGTAGCGCATGGCCTTGCATAGGCGCACGCCGTCAATAATGGAGGCATGGTTGAGACTGTCTGAAATAATGGCGTCCTCTTTAGTGAGAAGGGGTTCAAAGACACCACCATTTGCATCAAAGGCGGCTGCGTAGAGAATCGTGTCTTCTGTGCCATAAAAATCGGCAATAGTTTGTTCCAGTTTTTTATGAATATCTTGTGTTCCGCAGATAAAACGCACCGAACTCATGCCAAAACCATGAGAATCAAGGGTGTCTTTTGCAGCTTGGATAACCTCGGGATGCGAAGAAAGTCCCAGGTAATTATTTGAGCAAAAATTTATTACCTCTTTGCCAGAGTCCAGTTTTATGGTAGCTCCTTGAGGTGAAGTGATGATACGTTCTTTCTTAAAAAGACCTTCATCTTTGATATTCTGAATTTCTTCTTGTAGGTGTTCTTTTATTTTTCCGTACATGAGTATATTTTTTGCAAAGGTAAATTAAGGTTTTTAAACCGAATGTATGATTTGTTCTTCATTCACATAAACCAATGCCTTTTTTACAACGTTCATTCCTGCGGCAGTAAGGGCTTTTGCATAGGTGTTGATCTGGTTATGGTGACTGGCTTGCGGTGCTCCAGTTTTATAATCCAGCAGGTAAGCATTTTGCTGATCATCAAGTTCTACGCGGTCTGGTCGTAACAAATCGCCTTCATGAACCATCTCCCGTTCATTAAAAACCTGATGCTTCTCATTAAAGAATCCCTCCAGTTTGAGTTGGCCGATCACTCTATCCAGTTGCGCTTTGAAACTAGCCCAGTCTTTCTGTTTAATGGCACCGGTGTTCTGTGCAGTTTTCAGCGCAGCTTGTATATCTTCGGTATTGGCAATCCCTGCTAAAATATCGTGTAAAAGATTTCCTTTATTGATGGATTCCATTCTGTTTTCATCCCAAAGACGTTCCGCACGGGTGACGATTATCAGGTTATGGCTTTCTTTCGGACTGCTGTATAAAGAAAGCACTTTACCATTATCCGATTTTTCAATAATGGTTTTTGCATTTATGGGATTGCCAAAGTTATAGTGCAGTTTTCCTTGTTCCCACTGCTGGGTTTTGTGCAGGTAATTCACAAAAAGATCGGCAAAGTTCGCGGGATCTTCGGTGGGTTTGACTTTTTCAGTGATTCGTGAAATAATATGCAGCTCTTCTACTGGTCGCGTTAGTGCCACATAAAGCATGTTGAGGCTGTCCAACTGCTGCTGCTGCCGTTTCTCGTGATATAAGCCCACCGAAGCATCGTCCAGATGTAATAATCCTTTTTTCTGCGAAATTAAAAGTGCCTCAAACCCTGCATAATCGGTGGGATTTGTGGGATACCAGTTGGTCGTATCATTACCGGGATACAGAGCGCTTTCCGCAAAAGGATAGATAACAATTGGGAACTCCAATCCTTTGGCTTTATGTATGGTCATAATCTGAACCGCTTCGGTATTTGGCGGCGTTCCTATGCTCAACACGTCCTGATTTTTTTCCCACCAATCCAGAAAACCGTGCATGCCGCTGTCGTTTTTCTGGCCAAAATCGAATACCGAATCCAGAAAAGATTGTAGATAAGCGCCGGCGTTTTGGTTGATTTCAAAATACTGCACCACGTATTCTACCGCCTCGTACAAAGGCAACTGCTGACAACGTTGCAGTTTAAAGATTTCTGAAGTTCCCTCCTTTAGCGGAAGGGAATCAAATAATTCTTGACCTTTCTTTGGAAGCATCTTAACGTAAAAGTCGTGTGGATCTTCGAGATCAAGATCAAGATGGTTTTTAACTAAATGCTCCAGCAATAAGATGCTTATGGCCTGCGCATCTGGATGCTGCATAAAACGCAATAGGTTTGCAATAAAGCGCACTTCTGCCGACTGTGATACGAGCAAACTTTGGCTCGAAATAACGGCAATTTCTTTTTCTTGCAGATACTGCGCCAGTAATATTCCCTCCGCATTTTTGCGCACAAGAATACAAATATCTTTTTTCTCGTAACCGCGGGCCAGCGTTTGTTGCAGTATTTCAAGTGTTTTCTCGAGATAGGGTTCTTTGCCTTCTTCTACGGTTTGCGCCTCTATAAAGGAAATGGAAACATGGCCGCCGGTTCTATGGTTTTTGCCCTGTTTGTTTCCTTTTAGATAAATATCTTCATAAACGGGATGTTCCAGAAATCGGGCGGTTTCGGTAAAAAATAGGTTATTAAAGGCAATAATCTCCTCGTGGCTCCGGTAATTATATTCCAGATCCACCTGGACCATATCTGGGTTTTGGAATGGGTTATAACCGGTAGAAAGTTTTATGAACTGTTCTGCATATCCCCCACGCCAGCGGTAAATGGCCTGCTTGGGATCGCCAACAAGCATTAAACTGTTAGATGGTTCTGTGCGTTCGCCGGTACTTACCGCGTTATCTATAAGAGGAATGAGATTTTCCCATTGCAAGATAGAAGTATCCTGAAACTCATCTATAAAATAATGCTGATAACGCTCTCCGAGACGTTCATAAATAAAAGGAGTGGGCTGGTTTGCAATATTTTTATTAATGACTTCATTAAAATCGGAAATCAGCAGTAGGTTTTTGTCCGCTTTGATCTGTTGTACTTCTTTATTAATGGCCTGCAATAAGGACAAGGGCGTTATTTTTTTTAAAAGCTCCTGGTTAAGCGATAATTGGATGATTTTTGCCGTTATTTGGCTGAAAAGGGAGGTTATTTCGCTTGCGTGAGAATCTAGAATGTCTTTAATTCCCTGATTCTGGGTTTTTTTATAGAGAGGTTGATCGC
>JBBPYO010000096.1:0-10181 GCA_038199845.1 Flavobacteriales bacterium | reverse complement strand
GTGAAGAAATGGGCCGCAAAGCTGCAGAAATTTTGATAGATAAGCTCCAGCGCGATGAAGAAGGCGAGGAATCGACGACTACTTACATAGATACCAGTTTGATTCAACGTGAATCTACACATGCTTTAAAGAACAGATAAAAAATTTTAATGAGCAAAAAAGGAATTATTTTTGACCTTGATGGGGTAATTGTTGATACTGCTGGATTTCACTATCTGGCATGGAAACATCTGGCTAATGAATTAGGCTTTGACTTTACCGAAGAACAAAACGAAGATTTTAAAGGTGTAAGTAGAGTTAGATCTTTGGAATTATTGCTTGAAATAGGCAATAAAACGGCATCTCAAGAAGAAAAGGATAAATGGCTGAAATCAAAAAATGACGAATACCTAAGTTATATTGATGGTATGACCAAGAACGATATTCTTCCCGGCGTTTCAAAAGTACTTGACTATTTAAAAACCAAAAAAGTACCCATCGCTTTAGGATCTGCCAGTAAAAATGCAGTACCCATTTTAAAACGTGTTAATTTATATGGAATATTTGACGCTACTGTAGATGGTAACGACGTTTCCAAGGCAAAGCCAGATCCAGAAGTATTTCTTATAGGTGTTAAAGAACTGGGGATTGAAGTAGCAGATGCCATTGTTTTTGAAGATAGCATTGCTGGCATACAAGCCGCAAATATTGCCGGAATGGTGAGTATAGGTATTGGGAATGCCGAGACGCTACACGAAGCTGATTATATTTTCAACGATTTTACCGAAATAGACACTCAATTTATAGACAAACTTTTGAACTCCTAAACTATGAACCAAGATTACATAATTCCCTCTGCCTGGTCTATCCTAGAAGAAGGTTTTGAAAAAGACCGGGTTACATCTTCCGAAAGTTTAATGAGCATTGGCAACGGGACCATGGGTCAGCGCGCCAATTTTGAAGAAAATTATAGCGGTACAACCTTTCAAGGAAGTTACATAGGCGGTATTTATTATCCAGACAAAACCCGTGTAGGGTGGTGGAAGAACGGCTACCCAGAATATTTTGCCAAAGTCATCAACGCCCCCAGCTGGATAGGAATAAAAGTGGTCATAGACGATGAACAACTGGACTTGAATACCTGTTCAAACGTTTCCAATTTCCGTAGGGAATTGAATATGAAAGAAGGTTGGTTAGGACGCAGCTTCAACGCAACCTTACAGAATGGAGTGGAAATAAAGGTTTCCACGCAGCGCTTTCTCAGCATGGAATACGATGAAGTGGGCGCTATAAAATATAAGGTAACTCCGCTTAACCGCGATGTTACGATGAGTTACGAGCCGTATCTGGACAGTGGGATTACTAACGAAGATACAAACTGGGACGATAAGTTCTGGAATACAATTTCCATAACTGAAAAAGGAAATCGAGCGTATATTATGGCCCATACCATGAAAACCATGTTTCATGTATGTACGGCAATGCACAATAGTTTTACTGTTGATGGAAGACCAATTTCACTTTCGCTGAAAACAAATCAGACTGAAACGTACATTGGTCATATTTATGAAACGGAAATCAAGGAAGGTGAAAGTTTTGAGATTCATAAAATAGCAGGTTATGTGACATCTTTCAACCATGATAAAGATGCGTTGAAGGAAGAGGCTGATAAAGTGCTGGACACCACTAGCAATTTGGGTTATGCGGCGTTATTTAAAAAACAGCAAGAAGACTGGGCAGCGATCTGGGCAACTTCTGATATTGTGATAGATGGCGATGTGAAGGCGCAGCAGGGTATCCGTTTTAATATAATGCAGCTCAATCAGACCTATTCTGGCAAAGATTCTCGTTTGAATATTGGTCCAAAAGGATTTACGGGAGAGAAATATGGTGGTTCCACGTATTGGGATACTGAAGCTTATTGCATTCCTTTTTACATGGCTACCAAAGACCAACAAGTCGCGAGAAATCTGCTTACTTACCGATATAATCAGCTAGATAAAGCTATTGAAAACGCCGAAAAATTAGGTTTTAAAGATGGTGCGGCGCTATATCCCATGGTGACAATGAACGGTGAAGAATGCCACAACGAGTGGGAAATCACGTTTGAGGAGATACACCGCAATGGAGCGATGATCTATGCGATTTTTAATTATGTGCGCTATACGGGTGATTATAGTTACATTCCAGAAAAAGGACTTGAGGTAATGATAGGCGTAGCGCGTTTCTGGAACCAGCGAGCCACTTTTTCTACAAAGAAGGATAAATATGTAATCCTCGGCGTTACGGGTCCCAATGAATACGAAAACAATGTAAATAATAACTTTTACACGAATTATCTGGCCAAATGGTGCCTGGATTATGCACTGGAACAAGCTCAAAAAGTAAGCAAAGATTACGCTTCAGAATATAAGCGTATTCTTGATAAAACTGATCTGAAGGAAGAAGAATTGAAATCGTGGAAGGAGGTTGCCGGTAAAATGTATTTTCCATATTCAGAAGAAAAAGATTTGTATATGCAACAAGACAATTTCTTAGATAAGGAATTGATCACCGTAGCAGATCTTCCCAAAGATCAAAGGCCCATCAATCAAAAGTGGTCATGGGACCGCATTTTACGATCACCTTATATTAAGCAAGCTGACACGTTGCAGTGTTTTTACTTTTTTGAAGATCATTTTAGTACAGAGCAACTGGAAAAACATTTCGACTTTTATGAGCCATTCACGGTTCATGAATCTTCATTGAGCCCTTGTGTACATTCTATACAAGCGGCAAAATTAGATAGGATGGAACAGGCCTATACTTTTTACTTGCGAACTTCGCGCTTGGATCTTGACGACTACAACAAAGAAGTGCATGAAGGACTCCACATCACCAGTATGGCGGGAACCTGGATGAGTGTAGTAGAAGGTTTTGGCGGGATGCGCATTAGAGAAGATAAACTCTCTTTTGAACCCAAAATGCCCGATGCCTGGGATGGTTTTTCGTTTAAGATTAATTTTAGAGGGCAGATTTTAAAGATATCTGTGGGCAAAGACAAGACAGGTTTCAGTTTAGATCAAGGTAATGCTTTGGGTATTTTAGTTAACGGAAAAGAAGTGAATGTAAGTGCAGAAGGAGTCACCGAAGTTTAGTAAAATACTGTCAATATATTAAGGAAAACGCCCGTTTTTAATCAAAAACGGGCGTTTTTTATGCTTTATTATTCTTTTATCGGCATGTAAATGTCAGCTTGCCAAGTAATGGGATCACCACCGTTTCTGGGATTGCCATGATACACTTCCAGAGGTTCTGGAATTATGGATATATTTTCATTTTTTGAACGTTCATAAAGATCGAACCAGGCGCGATGCGAAAGTCCATAATGGCCATAAAAAGTGGCAGATATAGCTTTTCTGGGTTCAATTTTACGTATAAAAACATCATTTTGTGCTTTAGCATTATGTTTTCCAGCAATGGGAAAACAAAAGTCGAAGGTTATTATATTTTCTGGAATATACCAGTTCCTTACCTGTAGCATGGGAAAGCCATCCTGTTTGAGTCCATTTTTACTTAAAAATTGCTCGATTGAACCTATAGTAGCTTTCATGGCTCCAGCTTTTCCTTCAATACTTGTGGTTGAAGTGATACAGGCGCAAGTTCCACCGGGAGTGGTAATTGGCTCTTCTCCCATTTTGATCTTATACGTTTTTTGAAATGTGTAAAGCTTTTCATTGAAAGCGATCAAATCTTCTTTTAATTCTTGTATGTAGTCATTTTTTTGGAAAGGGTTAATAATGGAAAGGCGCTGTAAAAATTTATTATCGATACTGCGCGTGCTTACCGTAATTTTTGTGATGCTGTCGCGGAGCTGCTCAAAGTCCCAAACGAGTTCAATAGAGTCTACTTCTTTTAGGTATACGGTCTGGGTTATCTCATCAAAGGGTTTCCATCCTGTAACTTTTATAGTCTTAATGGAATCTAAACTGTTCAAGGTCTCAAGATCCAGCACTTCTTGATAGGCAGTGCCCGGCCCATATGAAGATTCAAAAGTGATCTGGTAATCATATTCTTTTATAAAAAGATACCAGCAAAGAGCAAGTATGAAGAGAGAACAAAAAAGAATGATTACTTTTTTCATAATAGTATTGCTAATGCTAATTAGTTACGATGGAATTTTGTTCAGTCAATTGTAAATTTTCAATTACATAATGACCTAGATCACGGCCTTGCTTAAGCCCAATTTCTACCGCAGCCCGATAATGAATGCCACCATATAAACGACTAATGGCCGCTTCTGAAGAAGCGGCATTGAACGAAGTAAAACTGCGTATTGGAAGTCCGTACGGTATTTCGGTATCATCCTTAAAACTAAAATCATCACCAAATATAGAGGTGAGTGCAACAGCCGCCGCGCCAGAGACTACAGAATGACCGCTGGTATATTCCGGAAATGGTGGCGTTTGCAGTACCGGCACCCAGTTTTCATCAATGTACTTATTGATCACGGTTTCTGGTCTTATAAGGTTGCTGCGGTATTTCTCATCCCAGCAACTTATAAAGGCATCGGACATCGCTATGGAAGTTTTGGTGTAGGCATAAACGGTCTTTTCATAATCGCTATCTGTCTTTTTACAGGCGATCTTGGTAATGCCTATCCAGTGCGCACCGGGTGTTATTTTTTTGGTCGCAAACATGAGATGGCCTTTGTGGGTAGATACGTAAGGATTGCAGTCCCAGAACTGGGCGATCGCAGTTTCCTCGCTGTTTTCGTCGGTGCCGTTGGGGTCATTATTGGTTTCATAAACCTCCATAAGCTCTTTATGAAACTGGGAGTTTTCTTCCATGGAATATTTCGGCGGCGGCACGGGTTTAAACTGGTCTGAAGATTGAATTACAAAGGGACGTATTTTTGCCCAGTGTGGTTCTATCCCGTCCATATAAGCAGGCGGAGTGGGCTGCCATCTTGTTTCATCATCTGTAAACACTGAGAATTTTGGCATGGTGCGGGTCTGTGCATAGTTATCCTCTTTCATCCATGCTTTAATGTGTTTTGCAACCTGTAATCCATATTCCTTTGAGACCTTAAAACTTTCGGGATTTTGTTGTTCCCAGTTATTGTATAGGCTGTCGCGAAACAAAATAATACGGTCTTCTGAAAATATCAATTGCTTGGCCATATCGTAAAATGCCACGACTGAAGCTAGGCGGCGATTTAATCCCGTTGTATCCTTTGGCGCAGGTATCGGTGTTAAGCCCTTGAGCTGGTTGGCCAGGGTTTTGTAGGTTCCCTTATCGTCAATCATTGCTTCATAAGCCGCAATATTACAATAGGAATAAATGCGACTGGCAACGGGCGGTGAGAAAATATCATGTACTTGAATGGAGGTTAGACGATCCTGAGCAGTGTGATAATCTTTTGCGCTGATCATTATAGGAACGGAGCGTTTAGCACATCCGCTTAAAATACTTAAAATAGTTAATAAAAAAATCAGTTTTCTAATCATTTGGGCTGTATTTGATACACTTGAACTGTATCATTATTCAGAGTTGCCAATAAATAGGGAACATCCTTAAAGATGACAATTTGCAATTTTTTTAATGCTTTATGCGCAAAATTCAACCCGAGATTAGAAGGATTTAAAAAATTGCCTTTTCCACTCAATAAACCGGCATTTAAAGCGTCAAATTTACCATGATAAGGGCTGACGCCAAAATAATTACCGGCCATTAACACGTCATCAGTTCCATCTTGATCAAAATCATATTTTACAAATGCGCGAATGGGAGCCACTTGATATTCCTGAGGAAATTTCTTAAACCTAAATCCGTTGCCCGTATTTTCCAAATATCCAGAAGCTAATTCATGGACTTCATATTTCTCAGCCTTTTTTAATGCGTTCTCACCCATGACTTCTTCAATCGATTTGCCGGCATAATCAGCATATTTTGTAAACTTCTTTTTCATGCTGTTCAATTGTGTGGCGAGTTCATCAAGGCCGTAGGGCATAAAATATTTTCCGTTTTTCTCTTGTGCTAAAAGCGTTTCTGTACTGCCATTATCGTCAAAGTCTGCATAATACATTACCAGCGGGTGTTCGGCAGAAGCCGTAAATTTCGTATTTAGTCCCCAGTTGCCCAACAAATAATCCTCATCGCCATCACCGTCTGCATCAAAGGCAAAAATACCTTGCCACAGTCCGGCCAGTTTTTCATCCAGATAATCTGCTGTAACGTCTTTAAAGATTCCATTTTCATTTTCAAGAAAACGCGGCGCCATCCATTCACCCACAACAATAAGGTCAGGTTTGTTATCTTGGTTAAAATCGGTCCAAACCGCGTCGGTAATCATGCCCAGATCTTCAAAAACAGCTTGTTTTACCTTTGTAAATTTACCATTATCATTATGTAATAAATAGGAAGCTGGCTTCTGCCCATAATCAAAAGCTACGCCGTCTACACCCACAAAAAGATCTATAGCGCCGCCATCCTGATCATAATCTGCCGCTTTTACTACTGCTGAATTGCCAAAACTAGGAACTGCAAGTGTATCTTTTTTGAAGTTATTCCCGTCTTCGGCCAAATATAGACGGTCGCGCAAACCTTCATTTTCACCTCGGAATTCACCGCCTCCCGAAGTGACAAATAGATCGGCTTTTTTATCGCCATTAAAATCTGCCAGTACCGCGTCTGTATCTTCAGTAATAGAATCGCTGGCAATCGCTACCGATAAATTTCTACGGAAGCCGTTTGAAGTTTGATAATAAATAGCGCCTTTGCCAAAACGGGAAGCACCAAAATAAATGTCATCTAACCCGTCGCCATTCATGTCTCCCACCACAGTTGCCGGTCCTCGGTCTGAAAGCTGATGCGGAATCAAATTCTGACGGTTAAAATCGATAAAGCGGTTTTCATGATGTGTGTAATCAATGCCCAGATTATCTTCTACTTGAACGAATAACGTGGATTTATTTTTACCGAAAAAGCGCTCAAAATCAAGCGTATCACGTTGAAAATTAGGTTTTATGGTATATTTTTCGCCTCTTTTCAGTTCGGTTAGTCTTTGATATGTGCGATCTGGCCAAATGATTAGCGCAGAATCTATCTTTGTTTCTTTGGCGAGGCCAAAATGAATCAGTGGTTGTGAGGAAGATTGAAAACCTTTGGTGGTAAAAAGTTGACGGGTCTGTGTAGTTTTACCGCTGTACAGTATTATTCGGCTTCCTAGCCCGAAAGTGTTTTGTTGCCCAAAATCAAGCGAAAACTGGATAAAATCGGTTGAATTTGTCGTGTTTTCGTAGAGCGTGGCCATCGCGTTGATATTGTTTGTCACCAGGTCAAGATCACCGTCATTGTCAAGGTCACCGTAAGCAGTTCCGGTTGAACTTATAGAATCATTTTTGAGCCAGACGGCAGATTCATTTGTAAAAATCCCGTTGGAATGTCCCAGAAAAAATATATTGGACAGCTTTCCCGAAGGCATTGCATCAAGTGCTTTCTGATCAACCAGGTGTGTCTGATTCAGTTTTTTGCGTATGTTTTCATCAGAAGTATATTTAATATAATCTAGATCGTTAGGCCGCTTAGAGATGCCATTGCTTATAAAAAGATCCTGCAGGCCGTCCTGATCATAATCTGCAAAAAGCGCACTCCAGCTCCAATCTGTTGCGGCCACTCCACGCATAAGGCCTTCTTCGGAAAAGAATTTCCCCGCCTGATTAATCTGCAGCATATTACGGGAATATTGAGGTTTATAGCCAAAACGTTCTTGACGGATTTTATCTACGTTTACATTATCATCCCCCGCAGATGATTTAAGTACTTGCTCATCGTCCGGCAGCATATCTAGGGTAATAAGATCAACATAACCATCATTATTAATATCGGCTGCATCACTGCCCATGGAAAATCGGGATACATGACCAAAATAACTGCCCAGCGATTCGGTGAAAGTGCCGTCGCCATTGTTGAGGTAGAAATAATCGTCTTCATGAAAATCATTTCCTATATAAATATCAACAAAACCGTCATTATTAAAATCAGCCGTGGTGATGCCCAAGCCATAACTGTTAGCACCGCCATATATACCGGCCTGCACACTGATATCAACAAATTTTCCATTATCATTTCGGAACAGTTTATCACCACTTTCCTCCACCCGTTTTTCACGTATTGTCGCGGGGCCGTATGAGTTTGCCGTATGCACAGCGTGGTTGAGCAGGTACATATCTAAATCCCCGTCGTTATCAATATCAACAAAAGAGGCCTGAGATGAATAATTCTCCAGATCAAGACCAAATTCAGCTGCTTTTTCAGTAAATGTGAACGCTGTGTCGGTTGAAGGGCCGTTATTGATAAAAAGTTCATTGTGGCCTCTAAATCCATTGATGCCTACGACGGCGCAGACATAAATATCAAGCAGACCGTCCCCATTTACATCGGCCATTGTGGTGCCCGTAGTCCAACTACTGCTTCCGGCCACTCCGGCTGTCTGGGTGATATCTTCAAATTTTAAATTGCCCTTATTCAGGTAAAGTTTATTTTTCACCTGATTGCCGGTCAGGTAAATATCTGGCATTCCATCATTATTGACATCGCCGATACTCACCCCACCACCGTTATAAAAGTAGAGGTAATCCAGAATATTTTGATCTGCCGAAGGTGTTAACTGATTTATAAAATCAATTCCAGTTTCCTCAGCGGAAGGATAATTAAATAGCATTGGTTCCTCTTTGGGATTACTACAACCCGTCAAAAAAACCATTACTATTGCTATGCGAAAAATTCTACTTGGCATCAATTTCAAAAATCTTTGGTTTTGTATTGTTTAGGGCAACTATGAGATACTTTTTCCCATTACGATCTACAATAACTTTTAGTTTTTTCACTTCGTCTCTTACGAAAAAACCACTTGTATCATAGGGCTGCCAGTCAAAATTGAGGTTACCATCGCCCAGAAGTACACTCCCATAGCTGGCATCAAGTCTAGAAAATTGTGGTTTAAACCCAAAATTATTTCCAGCGAGTACAATATCTAGATTTCCATCCTTATTCAGATCGACACAAGAAATACCGCAGACACATGAAAATTGAACGCGGTCTGGGAGCTCCTTGATTTCAAAATTACCCTTTCCATCATTTATTGCAATTATAGATTGTGGGTGGGAAGCTTCTTTTACAATTGCGTTTTGAATAATGTCTTTGGGGAAAAGGGTTTTCATCTCACTTTTTGCATATTCTGAAGCTTTTAGGTTGTTTTTTTTCAGAAAGCTAAGTTGTGCGGTGAGCTCTTTTTTCATATGCAGTGGAAAATCACCACCCGGTTCTTGCTGCGTCATGATCTGTTCTATGGAACCGTTACCGTCAAAATCATTGATCCAAAGTTTCATGGGGTTTTCCGCCGTAGGCTTATAAGGTATATTGTTGCCCATATTGCCCAGTACAAGATCAAGGTCACCATCATTATCAAGATCGGCAGCCTCAACCACGTTCCACCAGCCTTTATAATCGTCAAGCGTAGTAGCGGAAAAATTGAGGCGTTTCCCTGAATTCTTGAAGAGCATGGGAGCGCCCCAATCTGAGACTGTGATCAAATCTTTTTTATTGTCGCCGTCAACATCTGCCCATACAGCACCGGTTATCATACCTGCATTTCTAAGATCATAAGCAACCCGCTCCGTGTCATCTGTAAAATTGCCCTGACCATCATTGACCAAAAAAAGATGTTTGGGATCAATACCGTAGGTTCCCACCACGCTTCGGGAACCGATAAAAACATCAATATCTCCATCCCCGTCATAATCATAGGGCGCAATTATCGAGACATTTGTATTTGCAGTAGGTAGGGGAGTACTGGCTTTCTTAAACTTGCCGTTGCCATCGTTGAGATAGAGACGGGTAAGGTATTCTTTTTCCTGGCCAAATTCATTGCCTCCAGAACCCAATAAAAGATCCTGATCACCATCTCCATCTGCGTCAAAAAACGCGGAGGCGGTATCTTCATAATTTTGATCTGCTTCAAATGCGGGTTGCTGGCTTTTTTTTAGGGAACCATTAGCCCGGTTAAAGTAAATGGTTCCCGCTTGACCTTTTGCGCCACCTATAAAAACATCATCATTACCATCTCCCGTAATATCGGAAGCCGCAAGACTAGGGCCTTCTTTAGAGATTAATTTCGAAATAAGCCCTTCGTAATCAAAGTCATTATAATTGTTTTCACT
>JBBPYO010000095.1:0-2204 GCA_038199845.1 Flavobacteriales bacterium | reverse complement strand
TAATGGCTAGACAAGCAAATTCTTTAACACAATTGGCGCTCCAGAAATTCAAAAAAAATTTCTGGGGCGTCTTTAGTTTTATATTTATCGTTTTTGTGGGCTTACTGGCCGTATTTGCCTATGTTCTTGCTCCCGATGATTCACAAAATGCGAACCAAATGCACCTGTCCATTCATTCTAAACGACCTGGTTTTACGGTAAGCATGCTGCGCGTACCGGGAGATAATATTGAACAAAGTTGGTTGGGACGTTATTTTACCGGCGTAAAAGATACAGGAACAGAGATCCCAATAACTGGTTTTAAGCTGCACAGTAAGGAAGTAGAATATACACCGTACACAGAGGATGGTAGTCCAGCGCTTACAAAAACAGTAGATCTTTCTTTTTTTGACCCCGGTGCTGTTACGCTCACATCTCTTTTCGCTCAAGAATATGTTAAAGAGCGCACTTTTTTATTGGGTACAGATAAATATGGTCGGGATCTGCTCAGTCGTATGCTTATCGGAACTCGTATTTCATTCAGTATAGGATTTGTGGTGGTTTTTATTTCATTGGTAATCGGTATATTTTTGGGTGCATTGGGTGGTTATTACGGCGGCCGGGTAGATGCGGCCATCATGTGGCTTATCAATGTGACATGGTCCATTCCTACGCTATTGCTAGTCATCGCTATTACACTTGCCCTTGGAAAAGGTTTTTGGCAGGTTTTTATCGCAGTTGGTTTAACCATGTGGGTTGAGGTGGCTCGTGTGGTAAGAGGTCAGGTAATTAGCGTCAAACAGATGCAGTATGTGACCGCCGCTCGCGCACTGGGCTACAAGGACTATCGTATAGTCGCATATCATATTCTGCCCAATATCATGGCGCCAGTCATTGTGATTTCTGCTGCTAATTTTGCGGGTGCAATATTGATAGAAAGTGGATTGAGCTTTTTGGGAATCGGTGCGCAACCGCCGGTTCCCAGTTGGGGCGCAATGATCAAAGACCATTAGTCCTATATTATATTGGGCAAAGCCTATTTGGCACTTATCCCCGGACTTGCCATTATGCTACTTGTAATGGCTTTTATGCTCATGGGAAATGCCCTCCGCGATGCGCTGGATGTAAAAAGTTCCTGATTTTAACCGATTTCCACCCCAAAAAGGCATTTTTCCGTATTATGCGAAATAAATCTTTACACCTTTGATCATGAACCGAAAGTTTATTTATCCCCTTCTACTTATCCTTACTATGGTCTTAATTTATTGGGTCGAAGAAAAGCTGAATACTTCAGAGAAAGAATCTATTGTTGAAAAAAATATACAAAGCGGGCTACTTGCTGATACCTCTTTATTGCCCACGTCTACGACTGGAGAAATTGTGTATCACCAGTATTATACACTTTCTTACAGTGAACCTGATGAACAGGCCGAATGGGTGGCGTATGCGTTGACTAAAGATCAGCTTAAAGGCAACAGTTATAAAAGGCCTTATTTCGAAATTGATCCCGATGTTTCTACCGGCGCTGCGGACTGGCGGAATTATAAAAATTCTGGTTACGATAGGGGACATCTTTGTCCGGCAGGTGATAGAACTTTTGATAAGCAGGCTTATTTAGAGACTTTTTTGACCAGTAATATTTCACCGCAACGGCACGATTTTAATAGTGGGATTTGGAACCGGCTGGAACAAAAGGTGCGCTATTGGGCCGATAAATATGATGGTATTTATGTGACTACAGGAGGTGTGCTCAATGATAGATCCACTGCCATAGGTGATGAAAAGGTTACCGTACCACAACAATTTTATAAAATACTTCTTGACAAAAGGGGAGAAGATTATACAATGATTGCCTTTCTTTTCCCGCATGAAAAATCAGACAGAGGACTGCAAGAATTTGTGGTTTCGGTAGATGAAATCGAAAAACTTACTGGGATTGATTTCTTTCCAATACTAGAGGATTCCATTGAGAATAAGCTTGAAGCTTCTTCAGATTATAAAAATTGGAGTTTTAGGTAGGAAAAACGGGTTAAAAGCCTTGAAAAACAGGTGTTTATAGTAGATTTTCAGCTGAATTAAAACAACCGCCCTAAATCACAAAGTGATTTTTTTCCCCTCCTTTAAAAGAAGGGGGACTTTTCCTGATTGAAAGCTTTTAAACATTTACGCAGTTCAACGAATAAACAGTTTTTAACCTGAAACCTTCAACTGAAATTATAACACTG
>JBBPYO010000094.1:0-3470 GCA_038199845.1 Flavobacteriales bacterium | reverse complement strand
GCGGAAAATAAAAATCATGCTGAGCTGCACTTTACCGTTTCTCCCGAACATGAGGAAGGTTTTAAAAAACAATTTGATAACATTCATTCTTCGGTAAGCAGCCAGACTGAAGTAAATTTCAATGTTACCTATTCCTCGCAAAAACCAGAAACGGATACGGTTGCCGTAACGGAAGATAATGAACTCTATCGAAAACCAAATGGCAAATTACTTTTTAGACCGGGTGGTCACGGTGCACTTATCGAGAACCTCAACGATGTGGATGCAGATCTAATTTTCATAAAAAATATCGATAATGTGTTGACAAGAAACAATATTCACATCTTGGCACGACACAAGAAAATCTTAGCTGGACTGCTACTAGAACTTCAGGAAAAAGCCTTCGCATATACAAAAGCACTCAAAGAAGATAACCTTGATGAAGCTGGAGTGCGGCAAGTGGCTCAATTTCTAGAAAACGAATTTAGTACCAAATTAAGCGACGGGTATAAATCGCTAGATCTTTCTGCCAAAAAAGAGCAATTAATCAAAATTCTTGACCGTCCTGTAAGGGTTTGCGGTATGGTAAAAAATGAAGGAGAACCGGGTGGTGGGCCTTTCTGGGTGGCCAATAAAGAAGGAAATATTTCTTTACAAATCATTGAAAGCGCGCAGATAGAAAGTGATGATAAAAAACAGTCTAAAATTTTTCAAAATTCCACTCATTTTAATCCTGTGGATATCGTGTGCGGTTTGCGTAATTATAAAGGTGAAAAATATGACCTAAGTAAGTATGTTGATCCAGATCTGGCTTTTATCGCTAGTAAAACTGCAGATGGCACGAAAATCAAAGCCCTTGAATTGCCCGGTCTATGGAATGGAGCAATGGCTTTCTGGAACACGATTTTTGTTGAAGTTCCCTTAGAGACCTTTAATCCTGTAAAAACGGTTAACGATTTGTTGAAACCGGCACATCAGGTAGGATTATCGTGAAAAATGAGGAACTGCTAGCGGAGTGTACTTTTAAAGCCGTACGTAGCAGCGGTCCTGGTGGCCAACATGTCAATAAAACATCATCTAAAGTTGTTTTACGCTGGGATCTAATCGCTTCTCAAGTATTTGATGAGGAGCAAAAATTTCGTTTGCGCGATAAATTAGCCAACAAATTGACCAAGGATGATATTTTGGTTATTAATAATGAGCAGAGTCGCAGTCAGCATAAAAATAAAGAGGCTGTTATTCAGCAGTTTTTTAATACGATCAAAAATGGACTGCAGCGTCAAAAAAGGCGGAAGAAAACGAAGCCGTCGCGAATCTCAAAATTAAAAAGACTGAATGGCAAGAAGAGGCACGCAGAAAAAAAGACCAACAGAAAGCCACCAAAATTATAGTTATGGATTGTATTCTTCATAACTATAATTCTTTGTATTTCATCCCCAAGTTTAACAGGGTTTTTAGAATGACTTTTTATATTTAATATGCTTTAAGTCATATATTTATAGGTCTTTTGGAGACTTTAGATTATTTGGTACAGTTATATCAATGTATAAATAGAGGATCGGTAATGACCAACTAAAATTGTGTATGAGTGCGCAAGTTATTTTCAAAATAGCAGCAACAACGAATTTGTTTTTATAATCCAGGAAAGCTATGTACACGAAGATATGAATGGACAATTGTTTCATAGCATTCTTTAAATGCTCATGATTTTATAGAGATGCGGATTTTAAAACTGCCCTAAGCCATAAATGACGCAGTAAAAAAAGATTTTTCAGGCGCAATAATCAGCAAAATATTCGTTAATAACGCTAAGAGTATCAACTGCTTTTGCAAATAAAAGTGCCCGGTGAATCACAGACCAAAAAGAGAAGTGGATTGAACCCAAAGAACTTAAAAAATAAAAAATTAGAACGATGAAAAAATTAGCTATAATCGCAGTATTTGCCTTAGGAATGATATCATTTTCGGCAAACGCACAACAAGAGCAGAAAACAAAAGCGATGGACTCTACCGCCAAGATCATGCAGATTAATGACAATTTTAAAGAGATTGATAAAAGCCAGTTACCGCAAGCAATAAAAGATGTTATTATGACAGATATGGATGGCATGATGGTTTCTAAAGCATATATAGGGGAAGACAGTATTTTCAAAATTATTGTTGCTTCCCAAAAGGATAATTCGATGACAAAAACAGTTTACGCGGATGGAGACGGGAACTGGATTAAACCAAAGGATGATTCTATGAATTGAGTAAAGGATAGTATTAAAAAAATTAGTTTTTTACAGCAGTTAGGGGCTACAATAATTCGTAGTCCTTTTTTTATGGAAAAAAGTTAAAGTGAAGTATTGTATCCGTAAATTTGGTGCTTAAGTTTTTGATCAATATGCAGCAGTTACTAATAGTTGAAGATGATATTGCATTTTGTAAAATGCTTGAAACTTTTCTGAAAAAGAAGGGTTTTGAGGTACATACGGCATTTTCAGGTTCTGAAGCCTTTAAAAAAATGGCGGAGCTCAAGCTCGATTTAATAATCACAGATGTACGTCTACCTGATCAGGATGGTCTTGCAATTTTGCAAAAGGCAAGGAATGAGCTTGCTAGCACACCAGTCATTTTAATGACCGGTTATGCTGAGGTAAATATGGCCGTAACAGCGATGAAAGAGGGCGCTTTTGATTATATCTCAAAACCGGTACGTCCAGACGAACTTTTGGCCCTTATTAATAAAGCGCTGAATGAAAGTACTGTGCTAGCGCCAACGTTTCCACATAAAGAAGTGGAAAGTGATAAAGTAGAGGCACCGAAAAACACAAAACCACGTAAGTCTAAATCTACCGGTTATGTGAAAGGCGTAAGCGACACGTCTAGTAAACTCAATCAATATATAGATCTTGTGGCGCCTACTAACATGTCTGTGCTCATTATGGGCGATAGTGGGACGGGAAAAGAATATGTAGCCAAGAATATTCACGATAAAAGTAAGCGCAAGGATCAGCCATTTATTGCGGTAGATTGTGGGGCTATACCCAGAGAGATTGCCACCAGTGAATTTTTTGGCCATATCAAAGGTTCTTTTACAGGAGCTGTAAATGACAAAATAGGGCATTTTGAAGCGGCGAACGGCGGCACAATCTTTTTAGATGAAATAGGAAATTTAAGTTATGAACTACAGGTACAGCTTTTAAGAGCCTTGCAGGAACGTAAAATAAAACCTGTGGGCAGTAATAATGAAATAAATGTTGACATAAGAGTATTAGCTGCAACCAATGAAGATCTGGAAGAAGCTGTTAGGCATGGGGAATTTAGGGAAGATTTGTACCACAGGCTTAATGAATTTTCTATACAAGTGCCTCGCCTTTCTGATAGACAGGATGATCTTATGCTCTTTGCGAATGTTTTTCTGGACAAAGCGAACAGCGAACTCGAAAAAAATATTACCGGTTTTGATGAGGCTTCCATAAACGCCATGCAGTCTTATGACTGGCCGG
>JBBPYO010000093.1:0-8606 GCA_038199845.1 Flavobacteriales bacterium | reverse complement strand
TGCTTCCAGCTGCACGGCAAGTATGGGAGCCAGATATTTTGCATTCGCACTTGAACTAAGCACCACAACTTTGGCATCTTCTTGTTTTGCGGCCTGTTTTAAGACTTCGGCATATGCCGAAGCAGTAAATTGTTTAAGATTATCGTTTTTGACATGTAAAACCTTGTCAACACCATAATTGCCCAGCGATGCGATTTCTTCTGCGTTAACGGTAACTGCGGTTACACTGGTACCCATCATGTCCGCAATGCCGCGTGCATAACTTGCAACTTCGTAAGCGGTTTTTTTGAATTTGCCTTCTTCTGCTTCTGTATATACTAAAACTGACATATTTTATCTATTTTTTCATTTCCGTACTTCGACCATGCTCAGCATAAACTAAAGGCGGAAAACTTTTTTTAAATTTAAATTTTCACTCAGGAACAACCAATTTTGAACGGGTTTGACATAAAACAACTAATTTTCAAGGGTTTTAAACAGTTTTTACCTCAAAACGACCGATTTTCAACGTTTTTTGCCTGTTTTTCATCTGAAAACCACGATTTATATGGCTTTTGCTTCATTGTGCAACAAATTGATCAGTTCATCAAGGTTGTCGGCATCTACCATTTTAATCGCGCCTTTGGGTGCCGGTTTATCAAAACTATCCACTTTAGTCTCTGGAGTGGCGCCAATAGGTTCTAACACATTCAGCGGTTTTTTACGGGCCATCATAATCCCGCGCATATTGGGAATGCGCAGATCGCTCTCTTGTACAATACCTTTCTGGCCACCTACTACAAGGGGCAGAGTTGCGGTCACGGTTTCCTTGCCGCCGTCTATTTCACGTATTACGATGGCTTTATCGCCTTCCACTTCAAGGCCTATGCAAGTATTCACAAAACTTGCACCTATAAGAGAAGCAAGCATTCCTGGCACCATACCACCATTATAGTCTATGGATTCCCGCCCGGCAATAATGAGGTCATAGCCGCCGTCTTTTACGGCATTGCTGAGTTCTTTCGCTACTTGAAAACCATCTGTCGCCTGCGTATTAATTCGAATGGCATTGTCTGCTCCAATTGCGAGAGCCTTGCGCAGGGTAGGTTCTGTTTCGGGCCCACCGACATTAATTATGTCTATAGTGGCATTTTGTTTTTCTTTAAACCACATAGCGCGCGTAAGACCAAATTCATCATTGGGATTGATGACAAATTGCACTCCATTGGTATCAAATTGGGTATTATTATCTTTAAAATTAATCTTCGAAGTGGTATCAGGCACGTGGCTGATGCATACCAGAATTTTCATATATAAAATATTTAGTACTTGACTATTTCGTTTTCGCTACGAAAGTACATAATATCCTCCAGAATTTACTATGCACGCATAACAAAATTTAGTTAAATGCCATTCCTTGGGCAGCAATTAATTGTTATTTTTGCAGTCTTTGTTTATTTCAGGAAAGTTTCGGTAATTTTACGCTGCTTTTTGGTCGTTTTTAGGCCAAAAAACCTATTTATAGAATCAAAGAAATTTCCGTAAAGTAGGATTCGGAAATAGATTTTGGATTCTTACTTTAAAAGTTGGAATGCAAGTCCTTTATTGGGATTTAAGTTTGGAGAATAGATTTCCGCTTTCAGTTTATGCTGAATAATTTTTTGCTTTTATAAAAAAGGAAACGGAAAAGAATGAAAAAAGATATTTTTAAGCACAAAATACAGATACATGAAAACGATACAGTTTAGGGAAGCGGTTTGTGAAGCGATGAGCGAAGAAATGCGACGCGATGAAACGGTTTACCTTATGGGTGAGGAAGTTGCCCAATATAATGGTGCCTATAAAGCATCGAAGGGAATGCTTGACGAATTTGGTGAAGAGCGGGTTATAGACACGCCTATTTCTGAGTTGGGCTTTGCCGGTATTGCCATAGGTAGCGCGATGATAGGTTGTAGGCCCATTGTGGAGTATATGACCTTTAATTTCTCTCTTGTAGGAATAGACCAGATTATCAATAATGCTGCAAAAATACGCCAGATGTCAGGTGGACAGTTCAACTGTCCCATCGTTTTCCGTGGGCCTACCGCTTCTGCAGGTCAGTTGGGCGCAACGCACTCCCAAGCTTTTGAAAGCTGGTTTGCAAATACACCCGGACTTAAAGTGATCGTTCCATCAAATCCTGCTGATGCAAAAGGTTTGCTGAAATCTGCCATTCGTGATGACGATCCTTGTATTTTTATGGAAAGTGAGCAGATGTATGGTGATAAAGGTGAAGTTCCAGAAGGAGAATATTTGATTCCTATTGGAGTAGCTGATATTAAACGTGAAGGTAGCGATGTAACTATAGTTTCCTTCGGAAAAATTATTAAAGAGGCTTATAAAGCAGCCGATGCGTTGGCAAAAGAAGATATTTCTTGTGAAATCATCGATTTGCGCACCGTACGACCTTTAGACATCAATACCATTTTAGAGTCAGTCAAAAAGACAAACCGTCTGGTTATTCTTGAAGAGGCCTGGCCTTTTGGTAATGTTTCCACAGAAATCACTTTCCAAGTGCAGGAAAAAGCTTTTGACTATTTAGATGCCCCAATATTAAAGATCAACACTGCAGATACTCCAGCGCCCTATTCCCCCGTTCTCTTTAAAGAATGGATCCCCAATAGTGACGATGTTATTCTTGCGGTTAAAAAAGTACTTTATAAATAAATTGAACAGATATAGCAATGGGCTTCATCGGTTTATGCTGGTGAGGCCTTTTTTACTTTATTCCGCGCGGCGGAAAACCAGTTCTTGTACAAAAGCGTATATAAGCGCTCCCGGGCATAAACTGCAATTGAATGTCCTAAATCCCCAAATTGTATGAAGTATTTTAATCTGCTCTTAATTGCACTAGGAATTTCTTTAACGGCTTCTGCGCAGACTAAAGTAAGTGGTGTTGTAAAGGATAGTAAGGGCATTGGCGTCCCTTTTGCCAACGTCGTATTTCCCGCTTCTACAGAAGGCACTATCACTAACGAAGAAGGTCGTTTTTATCTGGAATCACAAACTAATTACAATACTTTACAAGTTTCTTTTGTAGGTTATGCCACTACCGATGTTCCACTTGAAAGTCGGGCCAATTATAACCTCAGTATTACCCTAGAAGAGGAGGCTGAAAGTATGAAGGAAGTGTTTATTTATAGTGGTAAACAAGCTAAAAAAAATAATCCAGCTATTGATATCCTCCGTAAGATCTGGGAAAATAAACGCAGTAATGGCCTCAGCCAGTTCAAACAATATGCGTATGACAAATATGAGAAAGTGG
Organism: Flavobacteriales bacterium; assembly: GCA_038199845.1. Lineage (GTDB taxonomy): Bacteria > Bacteroidota > Bacteroidia > Flavobacteriales > Flavobacteriaceae > Leeuwenhoekiella. Next base: position 5,323 of record JBBPYO010000093.1, on the reverse strand, counting down.
AATTTGATCTCAATACCATAGACAGCTCGCTTATCAACAGTAAAGTTTTCAACGGGATGGAGTTTATTTTTGACCAGATGGATACTTCCCGGATTACGGGCAAGACCTATTTACCCATATTTATAAACGAAGCCAGCAGCGAGGTATATGGCGATAATCTGATCAATGAAAAGAAAGAGGATTTGCTGGGTAATAAAAACAGCGGTTTTAATACCAATCAGACACTCATTGCTTTTATAAATGACTTGTACAACGACTTTAATATCTACGATAATTACCTGAAGTTTTTTGACAAAAGCTTTACAAGTCCGTTATCCACCACAGGGATCAATACGTATAATTATGTGCTGGCAGATAGTGCGTATATTAAGAATAAATGGTGCTATAACATTATTTACTATCCACGTCGCAAGAACGAACTTACTTTTAAAGGGGATTTTTGGGTGAACGATTCCACTTGGGCAATCAAGGAAATTAATATGCAGGTCAATAAAAGCGCCAATATTAATTGGGTTAAGGAGATCTATATTGAGCAGGAATTTGATGTGCTCAATGATAGTACGTTTCTTATCACCAGAGATTATTTCTTGTCTGATTTTGCGCTGCGGAAAAAAGAAGAAAGCCGAGGCATTTACGGCAAGCGAACCACACTTTACGATAATTACGTTTTTGATCAAGAACGGCCACGGGAGTTCTACAAAAAAAGAATTAAAGAATATAACCAGTCCATTTACACCCGTGATGATGAATTCTGGGAAAAAAATCGAATGGAATCACTGAGCAAGGATGAAAAAGGGGTTTATAAAATGCTCGATACTTTGCGTACGGTCCCACGTTTTAAAAATCTTTATAGTGTAGGAACCACATTGGTTTCAGGATATTACGAATGGGATAGGGCAAATCTGGATATTGGGCCGGTTTTCTCCGTTTTTGGCTTTAATGATGTGGAGGGAATGCGTATACGCCTGGGAGGCCGAACATATTTTGGGCAGAATGATCCCTGGCGTTTAGAGGGCTTTGGAGCTTATGGTTTCAAAGATGATAAATTTAAGTTCGGAATCTCGGGAAAATGGCTTTTGGACAACAGATCGCGCTTTATTATAGCAGGAGGCTATCGCAGGGATGTAGAACAAACCGCGGCAAGTCTTACCTCCTCTACAGATGTTCTGGGCAGGAACCTCGCTTCGTCATCATTGGTAACTGTTGGGGCAAACGACCGATTGACCAATATAGAACTTACCAATTTTTCGCTGGAAGCGGAACCTTTTAAAAACTTTATTGTCCGTACAGATTTTACCTACCGAAATTTAAGTTCGGCATCACCTACGTTCAATCTTGATTATTATACCGATGCTGGACAGACCGTGGTAGAATCCGTCGTAGATCAAGCGGAAGTGGCGTTGAGCTTGATATACGAGCCCGGTAAGATAAATTCGGGATATGGTGTGGAGCGCACGGTGACCAATGAGTGGTTCCCCACGCTTTTTATGCGTTACACTAAGGGAATAGATGGGATTTTGAACAGTGATTTCGATTATGAGAAAATCCAGTTTTCCTACCGTCAGCCATGGCGCGTGGGTGGTTTTGGAACATTTTTATCTAATATAGAAGTGGGCAAAACCATGGGCGAAGTTCCTCTTAGTTTATTAAGCGTCATTCCCGGTAACCAGAATTTGTTCTCTATTTATAGCACATTTCCACAGCTCAATTATTATGAATTCGTGACAGATACTTATCTTTCTGTGCACCTGGAGCATAATTTTGGTGGACGCTTATTTGCAAGAATACCATGGATGCGAAAATTGAACCTGCGCGAGATCGTTGGACTTCGGGGCGCCTATGGAGATGTATCAGATAAAAACAGGGCGATAAATGCGACAGGGGAACCTTATCTTGCGCCCAGCGATAAACCCTATTATGAATATAGCTTTGGAGTTGGAAATATTTTTAAAATTTTGCGTATTGACTTTAACTTTAGAGGGAACTACAATGATTTGCCCGACGCCCGCAGATTTGGGGTAACGGGCTCTTTAGGGTTTTCCTTTTAAGTCATACGCTATTTGAAACCAAGATGAACGTCTGTATTTCTAGTCAAAAAGACACTTAATGAGGATCGCGGACCCACTTAATCTAATCTTTTTCTAATCTTTCGGTTTTTTTAAGTATCTGCCTTGTACCCGTTTGTTAATTGAGGTATTTTTGCAGGCCAAATCAATGATATTCAATTCAATTTAAAATTTATAAATTATGACTGTAGAAACGATAACTACATTTGATGTGCTTATAGAAATTCCTAAGGGAAGCAGAAATAAGTATGAATATGATTTTAAACTGAAGAAAGTGCGTTACGATCGCATGATTTTCTCTTCAATGATGTACCCGGCAGATTATGGGTTTATTCCTGAAACCCTTGCTCTTGACAAAGATCCTTTAGACGTTCTTGTATTAGTTACAGAACCTACTTTTCCGGGCTGCGTAATTGAGGTAAAACCTATCGGTGTTTTTCATATGACTGATGAAAAAGGGCCTGACGAAAAAATTATCTGCGTTCCCATAAGTGATCCTATAGCCAATACCGTAAATGACCTGGATGAGCTGAATCCTCATTTGATCAAAGAGATTGAGCATTTCTTTAGGGTTTATAAAGACTTAGAGAAGAAGAAAGTAGATGTAGGTGGATGGGGCGATGTCAATGAAGCTAAAGAGATCATTAAACAATGTATAAACCGTTTTGAGAAAAGTGATATTCCTGCAAGCGAGGTGAGTATTTAAAACTAAACTGTCATTTTATATCATAAAATAACCGCTCAAAGCCTTAAATTAGGTTTTGAGCGGTTATTTAGTTTAGACGAAGTATTTAGGGTTCTAAAATGGTCATCCGTAAGGTATTTATGAATTGACTGAATCTGGATAAACCTAATTTACTTAGTCGTAAATTACTTTTGAAAGTGGCATTTTTGATGAATAGTCGATAGTATTTTTATTTTTAAAACTTGTCCCGTCATCGTTCATTGTCCCATAACCTTCTATAAGTTGGTTATTCTTGAATAGAAAAGCAATCTTCCGCTCGCTTTGCTTTCTTTCGGAATTGAAGGTGTACGTTGTCAAAAATTGTGTCGCTCTTTAACGCGCCCTTAAAAGTGCCGATATTAGCATCTTTTTCCGCATAGGAAATTTTTAGGATTCCCGTAACGTTTTCACGCACTTGACTAATTTTCATATTGATGGTGTCGCCGTTTTTTTGGTATATATAACAACCAGGGTTTAAGAGCGATTTTTGAGCTAATTGCTCCTCTCATTTCTCTTTTTGTTCATTGCCATAAGAGGTGACGTTAAATGCAATGAAAAGAGCTAAGATCATTACTTTCATAATGCGGTATTTTTTAAATTACTTGCTGGATATCTAAGGCATAAACAATAGCTGTAATCTGATCGTAATAAATGATCAAAAAGAGGTTTTTGCTGAATTATGAATAGTAATTTTGGCAGCTTTAAATAAGCAACCCCATGCATTTAAATACTGCCAGTGTCCAGCGAAAAAAGTACGCTACAATTCTTACCTTTTTGACCGTTCCCCTTTCAGGATTTATGACAGATATCTATCTACCCTCATTCCCTTCAATGTCAGAAAATCTACAGGTTTCAGAGCGTAGTATTCAATTGACGTTAACCTGCTTTTTTCTAAGCTATGGTTTTGTACAATTGTTTGTGGGAGGGCTTTTAGACAGTATAGGTCGTTACAGACCCGTTTTAATATCTTTAGTGGTTTTGATGATAAGCAGTCTGGGCATTGCATTAACAAAAGACGTATTTGTCATTTGCATTTTACGCATCGTTCAGGGCGTAGGTACTTCATTTATTGTGGTGGCGAAACGCGCCTATTTTGTAGATATGTACAACGATGTGAAACGTAAGAATTTCTTAAGTTATTTTACTATTGTCTGGTCTTGTGGACCTATAATCGCGCCTTTTTTAGGCGGTTATTTGGAAAGTATATTTTCTTGGGAAGCTAATTTTTATTTTCTTGCTATTTATGCAGCCATACTATTTTTAGGAGAACTATTTATTGGTGGAGAAACAATACGGCACTTTAAAAAGTTCAATCTCAAAAAAACCATAATGTTGTACAGAATCATGCTAAGGAATAAAGGGTTTCTTTATGGCATTTTGATTTTAGGTTTGGCATATTCTGTAGTTATGGTGTTTAATATTGCAGGGCCATTTCTGGTGGAACATCATTTTAATTTCAGTCCTATGGTTATTGGATATTGCACTCTTATTCTAGGTATTTCTTGGATGTTTGGCGGTATTATCAGTAAGAAACTGGTGCGGTATTCTTTCAATCCGAAAATACTTTATTTTACTGCTTTTCAACTCGTGCTAATCGCCGTTCTCATTGGTCTTTCCGGCTTTTATGATAACCTGGTTCTGCTCATGAGCTTTGCCTTTATTATTCATATTTGCAGTGGTTTTGTCTTTACCAACTATTTTACCAATAACATGTTATTTTTTCCCAGTAGTGCAGGTATTTCTGGTGGGTTGATGGGCGGTATGCTATATATCATTACCTCTATTTCAAGTTATGTTATATCATCTTCAGGTGAAATTGTTTCCACCTTTGACATGTCTCTGCGCTACCTATTTATTGCCATCCCATTAGCAATCGTAGTTTTTATAGCAGCAAAATTTAGAAGTAAGCGGTTAAAAAAGCCTTTGATGAATGCATAATTTTTTCCCGTCTTCCCAGGCAGAAATTTTATCACTCTACATTTTTTTTGTGGAAGACTGAAAGATGAGCATATCACATTTGATAAATTTTTGAGTGTATTTGTATAAAATCTGCAACAAATTATCTTAAGGTTTTTATTTCCTTCAATTTGGTTACCTTAGCACAACATATTTATAAAAAAAATATAACGTTTATGGAGGCAAACATTATTTTTCTGCCTATCGCGCTTGCGATATTAGGGCTCCTTTTTATGTTCATCAAAAGGTCATGGGTTAAAAAACAAAATCCCGGTAATGAAAAGATGCAAGACATCTCTAAAAGTATAAAAGAGGGAGCGTTGGCTTTTCTAGCTGCAGAATACCGTTTGCTCCTTATTTTTGTAGTCATTGCTTCTGCTCTTTTATTTTTGATATCTACTTGGGTTGAAACTACAAGCTGGATGATCGTTCCCGCTTTTATCATAGGTGCTATTTTTTCGGCACTCGCCGGAAATATCGGAATGCGTATCGCCACAGATGCTAACTCCCGTACCGCCGAGGCAGCAAGGACCAGTTTGCCACAGGCGCTGAAAGTAAGTTTTAGCGGCGGTACGGT
>JBBPYO010000092.1:0-3786 GCA_038199845.1 Flavobacteriales bacterium | reverse complement strand
TTATCTGGGGTAGATCGCCCCATGTTTGAAGGTCAACTTATACAATATATCGTCACGCCCATTGCCGGGATCAAAATGAAATGGGTCACTGAAATCACGCACGTGCGTGACAAAGAATATTTTGTAGATGAGCAGCGTTTTGGCCCTTATGCATTATGGCACCATAAGCATTTTCTCAAGGAAATTCCCGGCGGTGTTCTTATGGAAGATGTTGTTGATTACAAAGTTCCGCTTGGATTTTTAGGCCAGATGGTTCATCCTTTTTTGGTGAAACCTAAGTTGGACGAAATCTTCAATTACCGGGAACAAAAACTTACCGAACTTTTTGGCAACTACGATGAGGCGGAAAACAGAATACAGGCTGATAAAGGCATTACACGTAAAGATATTTTAAATTAAAAAAAAACAAAATGAAAAAAAACATACTACTTATAGGCGGTTCACACGGCATCGGCTTTGAACTGGCCAACCAATTACACAAAGATCACAATATATTTATAGCTTCGCGTACCTCAGAAAACCTAGGTGATCTCAATGTCACACACATTAAATATGATGCAGAAATTGACGAACTGAATACTGAAAAGCTCCCCGAAAAATTAGATGGTTTTGTGTATTGTCCCGGCAGTATTAACCTAAAACCCTTCAAAATGCTGAGTTATGAAGCTTTTGAAAAGGATATTCACCTGAATTTTTTAAGTTTGGTTAAAAGTTTAAAAGCGGTGGAAGGTCATCTCAAAAAATCAGATCAAGCCAGTTTAATTTTTTTCAGCACCGTGGCCGTACAAACCGGAATGCCTTTTCATACGAGTGTAGCTGCGGCAAAAGGAGCAATCGAAGGTTTTGCTAAAGCACTTGCAGCAGAATATGCACCATCATTTAGGGTTAATGTGATCGCACCATCGCTTACCGATACACCTTTGGCGGAAAAATTGCTGAACAACGACAATAAAAAGGAGAAAATGAATGAACGTCACCCATTAAAGCGCGTGGGAACGGCTAAAGATATCGCGAATATTGCTCGATTTCTTTTAAGTGAAGAAAGCAGCTGGATTACCGGTCAGGTTCTTGGAGTGGATGGCGGAATGTCAACCTTAAATGCAAGTTGAGCACGTTAAATAAGCTTTGAATAGCCTAGGCGCCTGAGTGAATTCCTTAACGCCTTTGCGAATAGAAATTTGTATCGAAGCCCCTTGAATGTCTAGTAAAGTTAAAAAACTGATTGGTGAATCGGTATTTAAAATGTTATAAAGAAGAAATTGTGGATACTATAAATATTTTTTGGTTCAGGAGAGATTTAAGGCTTGATGATAACGTGGGTTTTCTGGAAGCATTGAAAAGTGATCTTCCTGTTCTGCCCATTTTTATTTTTGATTCTGAAATTCTGGATAAATTGCCGGAAAATGACGCGCGGGTTACTTTTATTTTTGAAACCCTGCAAAAGATGAGCAGCACATTAAAGAAAGAACATAGTAGTTCAATTGCTTTTTTCTACGGAAAACCAGAGGAAATTTGGCAAAATCTGGTAGAAAACTATCCGATTGACACTGTTTTTACCAATCGTGATTACGAACCCTATGCTAAAAAACGTGATACTGCAATCAGTGAACTTTTAGGAAAAGAATCCATCGACTTTAAAACATTTAAAGATCAGGTGATTTTTGAACGTGACGAAGTGGTAAAAGGAGACGGCGATCCATATGTAGTTTATACGCCCTATATGCACACCTGGAAAGATAATTTCGATGAAAAACGAGATTTAGATATCCATTATACGAGTCAGTATCTTAACAATTTATATCAAAACACCAATTTGCCGAATCTTTCATTGAATGATATGGGTTTTGAAGAATCAAGCCTCAAATTTCCAGAATATGATGTCACTCCAACATTGATCGATAATTATGAGGATACGCGCAATTTTCCTGCTCTTGATCATGGTACTTCCCGAGTGGGCGCGCACCTGCGTTTCGGAACAGCTAGTGTGCGTAAAATCATGAAAAAAGCAATAAGTGAAAAAAACGAGGTTTTTTGGAATGAACTCATTTGGCGGGAATTCTTTATGCAAATCCTTTACCATTTTCCGGAAACAGTTGATAATGCATTCCGTAAAAAATATGATCGCGTAGAATATCGAAACGATGAGGAGGAATTTGAAAAATGGAAAAATGGCAAGACCGGTTTTGCCCTCGTAGATGCTGGTATGCGCCAACTTAATACTACCGGTTATATGCACAACCGCGTCCGGATGCTCACTGCCGGATTTTTATGTAAGCATTTGCTGATTGACTGGCGTTGGGGCGAGGCCTATTTCGCCGAAAAACTGCTTGATTATGAACAATCTAGCAACGTTGGGAATTGGCAGTGGGCCGCGGGCAGTGGAGTTGATGCCGCTCCCTATTTCAGGATATTTAACCCGATGACGCAGGTTGATAAATTTGATAAAGACCATAAATATATCAAAGAATTTGTACCTGAATTTGGCACCGATGAATATCCTGAGAAAATGGTAGACCATAAAGAAGCGCGTGAACGCTGTCTTAAAGTTTATAAAGATGCGATTAATTAGATTTTTAAGATGGAGCATGATACGCCGATAAAATTTTGAAATTTACGCTTCTCGATACATTTTTCATTACGCTAACGCTTCATAAAAAACACTCAAAGTTACTATAGTAAATCAGAATGTCAATTCGAGTTCGCGACTTCAGAAGCGTGTATCGAGAACCTTTTTAAATGTTCAATTCTTATATCCCACCCGCAACAAAAGCGGAAATTCAAAGAGCCGTTTTTCCTCTTTTCCCCAGATCGTTTTTACCTCATTTTCGATCAATTTTAGTGGATTTTCACCGTTTTTCTTCTCATAATGTTTTACCGCAGACCAAGTGTTGAGATAATTTAAAAACTGTTCTTGCGTCCAGTTTACTTCCATCTTAAAATTGGGAACCACTTCTTCTCGGAATGGAAACGGAACGGTTTGATAATATTTGTCGAGAAAATCACGCTCCGCATCCCAGTAACTTCCTATGATATCATTATAGAAATGTTGAATAATTCCGTTTAATTCACCTTCCGTCCTAAAAACAGAATAACCGATCAAGCCCAATACTCCGTTTTTCTTTAATGATTTATTGACATTTGCATAAAATTTATCAAAATCAAACCAGTGAACCGCTTGCGCCACCGTGATCAGGTCAAAATGATTTTTATAGGGAATTGTTCCTTCCGCAGTTTGAACTTCGTATGTAATATTTTCGCGTTTTTCTGCTGCTTTTAGTTGATTTTCGCTCAGATCCGTTGCCCATACCCGGTCAAAAACCTTGGCGAGTTCTTCCGCAACTTGACCATTTCCCGTGGCGCAGTCCCAAGCGTTTTCCTTTTCATCCAGCAATGAAAAAAGATAGCTATAAAGCGCTTTTGGATATGTGGGCCGGTATTTCGCATAATCTGCTGAGTGACCTGAAAAATTGTCTTTCATATAGGATGTTCTATTGAGAATAAACCTCTCAGGTTTTAAAAACCTGTGAGGTTTTGACGTCGGTTAGATTATTCATACGATCGAATATAACCCAATTTCTGCAAATTTGCTTTTGTTTCAACATCATACATTCTCCCTTCTTTAATCAGTTTTTTACAATCACTGATGTCCCAGACATTGTGGTAATAGTGATCTGTAAGGATGATCCCTTTTGTTTCTTTCAGCTGAAGTAAAAAACGGTTAATATGTTCAATATAAAGCGGTTCTACCATAGAAAATGGCTCATCCAGCATCAAAAACGGATGCGC
>JBBPYO010000091.1:0-9053 GCA_038199845.1 Flavobacteriales bacterium | reverse complement strand
TGTCAGCCTGAGCGCAGTCGAAGGGTTAGACAAAAACGTTTCGACTGCGCTCAACGTGACATTTGAATACTCATTTAAACTTACTTGACATCAAACGGACATACAAAAGCATTTCCACCAAATCAATACAAAGTTTTGATCTTAATTAGTTTAGCTTTCCAGATTTCAAGATCTTTTTTGTGATTGGCGATATTTTTATGCACCTCTTTCACCATTGGATTATCGTCTGGCACATATTGAAAAAAGCCCAAATTGTTTTCTAACTGATTGATACTAGCCTTGACCTCGTCAATTTTTTTGGAAAGAAAAAAGCGTTCTTTTTCAATTTGCCGCTCATCATCACGGTCGGCCATGGCGGCGATCCGGTTGTCATACTTTATCATTTCGGTTTCCTTACGACCTAGATCAAGATCTTTAAAGAAGGAATCTAGTACCTTGTTAAAGTCCCTTTCAATACTTTTTTGAGAAAATGGAACCCTTCCCGTTTCCTTCCATTCCTTAATGATACTGTTTATGGTTTTAAGATCGGCATCCCTGTCGCCCGTTAATTTGACTTCCTTAATGTTTTTAAGCAATTCCTTTTTATCGGTTAAGTTGCCTTTTTCTTCATCAAGAGCTTCTTTTTTATCGGCATGTAATTTGTCAAACACATGGTTGCAGGCAGCTTTGAAGCGTTTCCATATTTTATCGCTGTCTTTTCGAGGCACATGACCGATTTTTTTCCAGTCGCCCTGTATTTTTTTCATGAGTTCTACGGTAGTATCCATATCCTCATTGTCTTTATTGTCCTCAGCGATCTTTATGAGTTCCATTTTCTTTTCTAGGTTCTCATACTGATCTTTTTTCTGATTTTTATAGAACGCGTTCTTATTGTGATTGAATGTACGGGTCGCTTTTTTAAAAGCTTTCCAGGTCGCTTCATTTTTCTTGCGGGGGACTTTGCCGAGTTTAAAAAATTCGTCACGCAAGGCTTCTACCTTTTTCATCTGGTTTTGCCATGCATTATGCGATTCTACCGCTTCTGCAGCGACTTTTTCAATACCTTCTATTACCGCTTCTTTCTTCGCTAGATTTTCTTCGTGAATTTTATCAATATTATTGAAATACTCTTGGCGGGATTCATGGATTTTTTTAGTCGCCGCACTGAATTTTTCCCAGATTTCTTCACGATATTCCTGCGCTACGGGACCTATTTCTTCTTTCCACATTTTGTGGAGCATCTGCAGCTCTTTAAAAGCACGAGACACGTCTTGTGCCTGCGCCAGTTCTTCTGCCTGCTCGACCAACTTCATTTTCTTATCGAGGTTTTCCTTGAAATCCTTATCCCTAAACTCACGGTTTAAATGTAGAAAATCATAGAAATTTTCAACATGGTGATGGTAATTGTTCCATACCAGATTATAACGGTCTCGTGGAATATTACCGCCATTGCGCCAGCGTTCCTGTATATCTTTGAACTTGTCAAAAGTTGTATTTATGCTTTCCGATCCGCCTACCTGGTCTTTAAGTTCTTTAAGCTCTTCTATAAGTGCATTGCGCGTGTCTAGATTAGCATTAAGATCATTTTTAAGACTTTTATAATAGGTGTTGCGCTTATCGCGGTACTCAAAATATAGCGTGTTGAATTCCTTTTTTAACGGACTGTAATAACGGAAATCAATAATATTGCCGCCTTCTTCCAGAAACTTCTCTTTAGCTTCTTCTTGTTCTTCTTCAAACTGTGAAATAAAAGCAGCCCTGATCTCGTTGACCTGCTCTTTTAAATGGTGCGCCTTATATTTAGAAAGTAAATGTCTAAATTCTTTTATGAGCGCTTCTTTGCCGAGTTTTTCGTAATTTTTCTTAGGAATTTCATCACGTTCTGCGACATTTTCATCCTCGCTATCTTCTGTGAGCGCATCGTCTACATTATCTGCTGTTGCGTCATCCTCCTCTTCATCTTCTGCAGCAAAATCTTCATCTTCATCTTCTGAGGAAGTGTTTACAACCAATTTTTCGGCTTTAGAGGCCGATTTTGATGGCTTTTCATCTGTTTTTCCGCTAGCGGAAAGTTCTTCCGCTGAATTAGATTTATGGTCTTTTACAGGTATTTTTTGCTCCTTTTCGGTTGGTTTTTCGACTTCGGAAGGATTCGTTTTTTCCGATTGTGCCGTGTTTTCTGTAGAATTTTCCTCTACAGAAACCTCTGTTTCAATCTCTGAAGTTTTATTTTCGACCGTCTGCTTTCCATCAGCATCCGATTTATCCTTCTTTAAAGCCGTTTTTTGCTCTTTTTCGCTAGTTCTCTCTACATTGGCAATATGCTCTTTTTCCGACTGAACTTCATTTTCTTCGGAATTTTCTTCATTTGAAACTGCATTTTTTTCTTCCGAAGTACTTTCTTTTACAGATGTCGATTTTTCTCCTTTAGAAGCTGATTTTTCACTCTTTTCGGGCGATTTTTCGGCCTCTTCAACTGATTTTTCCGGAGTATCGGCTTTTACGTTTTCCGTTGTTGAATCTTCGCCAACTTCGTTAGTGCTTTGGCCTGCAGGCGCAGAAGCATTTTTAATCACATCAATAGATTTTGTGACCATTTCATTTTCATGATTTTCAGTAGCAGATTCTACCTGTTCATCAAGCTTTTGCGCTTTTGGAGCCTGTTCTTTATTAGCTTCCTTGACTATCGCTTTTTCAGCTAGATCTTCATTTTCCTTTGCTTTGTTGCTACCTTTGTGCTCTTCGGCCATGGTCATTCTTTTTTGTATACATTGCTATAGATGTTAAAGATACTATTAACTGTTTAAATAGCAAACGTGTTAGGTTCTTGATAGCCTGTTAGTTCCAGATTTTCCAGGCGGCTTCTGCTTGTAATTCTAGCATCCTGAGGCCATTAATGGTCTTAGCGCCCTGTTCTTTGCCATTTTTAAGAAAACGTGTTTCTGCCGGATTATACACAAGATCAAAAAGTAAATGATCTGGTGTGAGCAAACGGTAGGAGAGGGCTGGCGCCTGATCTATGTTGGGATGCGTGCCCAGCGGTGAGCAGTTTATAATGAGCAGATGTTTAGAAAGCAGCGCGGCATTGAGCTGTTTGTAATCCAATTGTTCTTTTGTAGGTGTGCGGGAGACAAACGTGTAATCTATATCCTTAAGTTCTAGCGCGTAGGCGATCGCTTTTGAAGCGCCCCCTGTGCCTAGAATCAAAGCTTTGGTATGTTTTTTTGTCAAGTGTGGCTCAATGCTTTTTTGAAAACCGATGTAATCTGTATTGTATCCTTTGAGCCTGCCATCGCCCAATCTTTTAATAGTGTTTACGGCACCTATGGACTGCGCGTGCTTATTGAGATCCTGAAGTAAGGGCATAATCTGCTCTTTATATGGGATCGTTACACTAAAGCCGTTTACATCTGTGCTTGTGGTTAAAAGTGTCTTGACCTCTTCTATACTATTGCAGTCAAAATTTTCATAACTGGCATTTATCTGCTCGTTTTTGAATTTTTCAGTGAAATAAGTTTTGGAAAAGGAATAATCAATATTCTTTCCTATCAATCCGTATTTGTCCATTTTGTTTGTTTTTTTCGCCATACTTGCCCAATGCAAAAACAATAAGCACGCCAAGAATAATAAATCCAAGCGCGGCGATATTATCTACCGAAAATTCGGTAGGCCAGAAGCGGTCATAATTCTGTAATATGGGATCACCCACACGGTCAAGTTTTAGACTTCCTTCTTCTGTGCGTTCATAAATAAATTCTTTCCAGGGCCACACCACGCCAAGTGAACCTGTAATAAATCCGATGATAAGCGCATTGGTCTCGTTTTTAAAGTTTTTGAGCAAATAGCCCAGAAAATTGGATAAAGTGACCAGTCCCACAAGTGATCCCAGTGTAAAAGATACAAGAACCTGAAGAAGCCGCACGTGCGTCGAGCTCTCCATAAATGAAAAATCCCACTGCGCGATGCTGAAAATTGTGTCATAAAGTGCATTGACCGAATCTACCAGAAGCAATACATAATTACCCATTAGAATAAGGATAAAGGAGCCCGAAAGCCCGGGAAGCGTCATCCCTGAAACGCCCACTATTCCACAGAAAAACACGAAAAACAAGTTGTCGTTTTGCTTGGCAGGTTCCAGTAAACTGATGCCAACACCGGCAATCACCCCGAGAAATATAATCGTGATATTTTTTCGCGTCCAAGCATCAAAATCTTTTACGATATAATATATACTTCCTATAATCATACCAAAAAAGGCACTCCACACATATAAAGGGTGCGATTCTATTGCCAGATCAAGTAATTTGGAAACACTGAAATAACTGATGACCATTCCCAGCATAAGAAGACCAAGAAAACGCCCGTTCACATACTGGGCACAGCTTCTAAAACGACCGTTAAGAAGTAATTTAAAAGCTTTTCCATTCACCCGTTGCAGCGAATGGATGAATTCTTCGTAAAATCCCACGACATAGGCCACAACCCCACCAGAAACACCTGGTACTTTATTTGCGGCGCCCATGGCCAAACCTTTAAGTACAAGCCAGATCTTATCAGTTAAAGAGCGGGTTTCAATACTCATTCTTTCCTTTAGCGTTAGCAAATCGTTCTAGCAGGAAAATAGTAAGAAAACCGATGATAGCAAATACAAATACCCATAAAATTTTAGGATCACCATCAAAATGGGCGGGCAAAATGCTTTTTTCCATGAGCGGTACTTGTTCGCCATGGCTGTTTTCGCGATACGATAAGATCTCTTTCCAAGGCCAGACTTTATTCAGCGCGCCTATCATAAAACCGGTAAGCAGTGATAAGGTAATGTTCTGATAATTTTTAAAAAGGTAGGTCAGTACTTTTGAAAAGATCTTAAGTCCCACGATACAGCCCATCAAAAACGTAAGCAATCTCAAAAAGGAATCTTTTACTGCCGGCCAGTCGGTTGACATCAAACCGTCTACAAAACGCTGAACGGTTCCTAAAATCACTGCATACGAACCCAAAAGCAGTAAAATAAAAGAGCCTGAAATACCCGGCAAAATCATAGCAATAATTGCGATAACACCAGAGAGAAAAATAAATAAATAACTTGTTGGCGTGTGCACCGGCTCTGCAATGGTGATATAATAGGAGATAACGATGCCTAAAATACCAGCCACAATTACGGCAATATTATAGTGCGTAATCTGCTTACCAATAAATAGAATGCTGGCGATGATCAGCCCAAAGAAAAATGCCCATAATAATAGCGGGTAAACATCCAGTAAATAGGTGATAAGCTTTGCCAGTGAAAGAATACTGATGGCGATACCGCCAAAAAGTGCAAGTAAAAAAGAGATATTGTAGGCTTTAAAGGCATTTTTAAAACCATCTCTTTTCCATGTTTTAAAAAACCCCATATCGAGTTTATCAATGGTCTCGATCAACTCTTCATAGATGCCTGCAATAAAAGCTATCGTTCCACCAGAAACACCGGGGACCACATCTGCGGCCCCCATTGCTAAACCTTTTAAAGTAATAATAAAAAAATCAAGGGAACTCCGCTCTTCAGGCATAATATAGTAAATGGATTGCCGCCAAAAATAAGAAAACTATTACGACTTTCTAGCCCGTATGATTTTCTCCTGCACCGTTTTTTTTGAGTACGCGTAAGGAAAAAGTTCCTCTAGAATAATTTCATACTCTGGTTCTATGCCCAACGCGTTTTCTAAATGAAAATGTCCTTTTAAATCATCGCCCAGTGTAAAATACAGACCGGCCAAACGAAACTCTATTTCGGGGTTTTCAGGGTAAAATTCAACCGCCTGAAACAAGTTTTGAATGCTTGCTTCAAATTCTCCAAGATTGGTCAATATATCAGTACGTGAGATCCAGGTTTTCAATTCATAGTTTCCCAGTTCCAGCGTTCTGCTATAACCGCGTTCTGCCTCTTCATAAAACTTTAAACGGTTGTTTATTTTTGCGTAGCGTTTCCAGTACAGCACATTTTCGCCGTCTATGTTTATGGCTTTGTTAATGTAATAAAGCGCTTTCTGATAATCCATTTTCCGGATGTAGAAATCAGTTATCGCGATCCAGCCTTTATCAAGTAACGGATCTTCATGAACGGTTTTACTGAAAAAATTGAGTGCCAGATCATCACAATGGAGTTTCAAGTAGCACTTTCCAATGCGTAGGTACGCAAAAGAGGTGGGATCATCAAGACCTAGTGTGATCTGGTAATTTTCTATGGCCTCATTGTATTTCCCAAGTTTTTCCAGCACTTTCCCCTTTTCAAAATAGGCGCCTATAAAGGTATCATCACTAATAATGGCAAAATCATAGGCTGCAAGTGCTTTGTCATATTGTTTAAGGTCAAAATACTGTTTGCCCACTTGATGCCAGGCAACTTCACTGTACGGATTTTTATTCAGAAACATATTGAGGTAGTCTATCGCCTCTTCATGTTGATCAAGAAAATCGAAGCAATAGATAATATTGTAAAGGGAAGCGTAGTCATCTTCATCAACCTCCAGACATTTCATGAAGTTGAATTTGGCGTTCTGAAAATCTTCCATAAAAAGGTATTCCATTCCAATTAGCGAATAAATATCTGCATCATCCTCAGTAAGCTCAAGGGCAGATTCCAAAAGTTCTACCGCCTTCTCATGATCATCCTGTTTAGAATAGATATTGGCTTTCTGGATAAAAACCTCTTCATTATGGGGTTCTATAAGATACAGCTCATTGAGTAAACGGTCTGCCTCTTTAAGTTTGTTCTCAAAAATCAGGATTTCTATCCCAAAAAGTTTGAGATTAGATGAAGACGGATGCTGGTCAAGACCAAGTTTTACGGCCTTCTTTGCAAGTGCCATTTTTCCATTTTCCAAATAGTGGTTTACAATATCCTCAAATTCTTCAGAATCGAAGAAAAGCACATGATTCGTTTTCAACATCGATTCAAAACGGATAAGCGGGAATTCTTCTTCGTGATTGAATTTCATACACGGGGGGATTTTATAATTTCAGCCTGGATAAATTTATAAACGCGAACCGGCGTAAGTTTTAAAATTACGTTTTGTTGTTAACAAAGTAATCAACAATCGAACCTTTTTTAACCCAAACAGCGATTTACTGTTGGATTGTATTTAGAACCCCAAGAAGCAGCTTGCAACCTTCTTCAAGTTCTTCATTGCTGATGGTAAGCGCCGGGGTGATGCGCAGCGCCTTACCTTCAAAAAGAAGCCAGAAAAGAATGAGACCGGTATCTTGACACGCCAAAATGACCTTATCTGCAACCGCCGCCGATGGCATTATGGCAGCAAGCATAAGACCTTTTCCGCGAATTTCTTCAATTAAAGGATGTTTTAGCAAGCTGCGTACCAGTTTTTCTTTTTCCAAAGTCTGTGCGATCAGGTCTGTTGTTAGTAGTTCGTTCAACGTGGCCAGTGCCGCCGCGGCGATCAAGGGATGACCACCAAAGGTCGTGATGTGCCCCAGTTTTGGATTATCAGACAATAGTTGCATGCGCTCTCTAGAAGCTGTGAAAGCACCTATGGGCATACCGCCGCCCATACCTTTGCCCAGTACCAATATATCTGGTGCAATGTTAAAATGCTCAAAGCCAAATAGTTTACCAGTACGGCCAAAACCGGGCTGAATCTCATCTAAAACCAAAAGCGCACCCACGTCTTCACAACGTTTTTTAACGTGTAGCAGGTAATTGTCTTTAGGAAGAATAAAACCTGCGCCTCCCTGAATGGTTTCCAATACTACGGCTGCGGTGCGTTCTGTTATAGTTGCAAGGTCCTCCAGAGAATTGAAATCTATAAAATCCACATCGCCTATCATCGGTTCAAAGGGTGCTGTTCGCTCTTTAAAATCCATAAGGCTCAGGGCGCCGTACGTATTGCCATGATATGCTTTGCGAGCGGCGATAATCTGGGTGCGGCCGGTACTTCTGCGCGCCAATTTTATAGCGCCGTCAATGGCTTCGGTGCCACTGTTTACAAGATAGGTCTGCTCTAACGGCGCTGGCAGTTGCTGGGCAAGCAGACAGGTGAGTTCTACGGCGGGGTGCTGCGCGTACTCGCCATAAACCATGACGTGCAGGTATTTATCGGCTTGCGTTTTGATCGCTTCTATGATCGCCGGATGGGTGTGCCCCAAGGTACAGGCAGAAACTCCGGCGACAAAATCCAGGTATTTTTTTCCTGCGATGTCATAAATGTATGATCCTTTGGCATGCGAAATTTCCAGTGCTAAAGGATGCGGTGTGGTCTGCGCCTGAAAGGTTAAAAAATCCTGTTTCACTGCTGGGTGGGTTTTTGAATAGAATCCGTTTTGGTGATGGAATCTGTTTTGGATTCTTTCTCTTTTAATTCGCCGGAAGGCAGAGCTTGTGGAGTATGAGAATCTTTCTGAATAGTAGCTTTATCATTAACCGGAACGCCGATTTTTGGTGCATCTTCTTCGCGGTTCTCCAGGTTTTCCGGTTTGAGTTCAGATTCTTCCGGAAGTACTTTTGGAGCGTCGTCTTCATCTGTGGCAAAAAAGTCTTCTTCAATCTGTGGGAGCGGAATACCTTTAATTTCAGCCAACTCATATGGTGGATCGCCTTTAAAAATATCTTCCTTGTTGAGGATTTCCTCATCACCACGCCAGTTAAGGCCAGGATAAGTACGTTCTGCTTTGGGAAATTTAGAAAGTGGATAGGTTTTTCCGGCGACATCTTTCATTTTGGTCACCACGTCAATCTCATTACCGTCAAAATCTATTTTTATGGAAGCGCTTTTCCCTTTATCAATAGCTTGTAATTCGCCTTCTTCAGAGCGTTGGTACATGATGCTTTCTGCATTGGTGATAATATCGATCTGACTCAGTTTATTTTCGACAAAAAGTCCATAAAGGGTTTTCCCCTTAATTTGATTATAACCAAGATCATTGGGGTTTTGCGATAATGGAATAGAGTCTTGCTGGGCAATAAATGCATTATCGAATACCTTAAGAGAATCTAGTTTATCGGTTTTTGGATTGTTCATAAGGTGAATGGTATCACCGGTCATCTGGCTGCGGCCATTCCATAAAATAGGATTTCC
>JBBPYO010000090.1:0-9767 GCA_038199845.1 Flavobacteriales bacterium | reverse complement strand
TTCTGATAACCGTGGTATGTTTTCTATATTTGCAAAATCAGCTGAAAATTATGGTTTTGGTAATCA
Source organism: Flavobacteriales bacterium (assembly GCA_038199845.1). GTDB lineage: Bacteria > Bacteroidota > Bacteroidia > Flavobacteriales > Flavobacteriaceae > Leeuwenhoekiella. Next base: position 9,701 of record JBBPYO010000090.1, on the reverse strand, counting down.
TAATTAAGTGAAAGGGGGTATTGTGATACCCCAATAATAGTATGAAATATTAATTAAGTTACAATTTATGCGCAGAATTATTATCGTTTTATTATTTATTTTGTCTCTTACAAATACTTTTGGCCAGAAACGGGACAATGCTGAATTTTCAGTAAAAGTGGTTTTATCAAATCCTTCATCCATTATTAATGACGGGGAGATAGAGTTACAGGTTGATGGAGGTACAAAACCATTTAAATATCAGTGGTCAAACGATGCAACCCCGCTCACTTCAATGAAAGCCAGTGCACTTACAGAAGGTGTGCCGTATACGGTGACGGTAAGTGATGCTCAAGGTTATAGCGTGACAGAAACTGTTGAAGTGCCGGCAGAATCCATCACTGAGTATTTTAATAGCCTGATGATACCTGCCGTAGATAAAATGGCGGCAATTTTATTCTGGGATCCCTTTGAGGCTACTGGTTTATACGATCCCAAGGTTTATATAGATAGTAAAGAGGTGCCTATACCCAATTGGGACGTGACCACGGAAAAGAAATTTTATCTAAAGAAATGGTTGAAAGAAGAAGGATCAAAAGTGAGCGAAGGAGAGCAAATTGCCATTGTTTCTAAAGAGGGTGGTCCTGATATTGATATATATTCACCTAATAACGGCACGTTGAATTATCTGGTTGCTGAAGGTAATCTGGTTTACAATTCACAAAATAAGGAAGATGTTATTGAGCAGGGAGCGCATCATGTGGCAAAACTCACTTTTGAAGAACCAATCGCGTTACTATTTCCTAATGGTACGCAACGCAAAAATAATATTCCCTTTATTGTGATCTGGCTTATTGCAGGTAGTATATTCTTCACGTTTAAGCTGGGCTTTGTAAATATCAGCGGTTTTAAACATTCCATAGATCTGGCCAGAGGAAAGTACGACGATCCAGATGCTCCCGGGAAAATACGCCATTTTCAGGCGATGACGACAGCGGTTTCGGCCACAGTGGGACTTGGTAATATTGCCGGGGTGGCGGTTGCGATCTCTTTGGGCGGCGCCGGTGCAACGTTTTGGATGTTTATTGCTGGTTTTTTTGCCATGTCGCTCAAATTTGTAGAGTGTACACTGGGCGTAAAATACCGCGAGATCAATGCAGATGGGCGCATTTTTGGTGGTCCTATGAATTATTTGCACTACGGTCTTGAAAAGCGAAATATGAAAGGTCTGGGTAAATTTCTGGCCATTCTTTTTGCCATTCTCGGTGTGGGTGCTTCTTTTGGTGGCGGTAATATGCTGCAATCTAACCAAGCCTTTGAGATTGTGGCGCAACAGATTCCTTTTTTACAAGGAAATGGTTTTTATTTCGGGATTGGTTTTGCCGTACTTGTAGGCTTTGTGATCATAGGCGGCATAGATAGTATTGCGAATGTGACCAGTAAAGTGGTGCCTTTTATGGCGCTGCTTTATATTCTGGGCTGTCTTATTGTGGTGGGTTTTAATATTGAAAATATAGGAACCGCTTTCTCTGCTATTTTTAACGGGGCGCTTTCACCCCAGGCAATAAAAGGTGGCTTTATAGGCGTGCTGATCATAGGGCTGCAACGCGCCGCGTTTTCTAGCGAGGCCGGCGTGGGTTCTGCGGCGATTGCCCACAGTACTTCAAAAACCAATAATCCCATTGCCGACGGTTTTACAGCACTTGTAGAACCTTTTATTGACACGATGGTCGTTTGTACCATGACCGCGCTGGTGCTTATTTTTACTGGAATGCACGAAGTTGATGGCATGGGCGGAGTAGAACTTACGTCTGATGCGTTTGCGAGTGTGGTCTCCTGGTTCCCGAATGTGTTGGCTTTTGCCGTATTTCTGTTTGCTTTTTCAACCATGGTTTCCTGGTCATATTACGGTATGCGCTCGTGGACGTACCTTTTTGGACAGAGCAAAAAATCTGAAATGGTCTACAAAAGTATTTTCCTACTATTTATTGTACTTGGCGCTTCGGTGAGTCTGGGCGCGGTATTGGATTTTTCAGATATGATGATTCTCGCCATGTCGTTTCCTAATATAATTGGTCTTTATATCATGTCGGACGAAGTTCGGGACGATATGAAGAAATATGTCAAGAAACTTAAAAGCGGAGAATTGTTTATGGCGAAAAATGCGTAGATAAAATCAGTGCGCGATCTCCTTAGTTGAATACCACCGTTTGCGGTTTTGTTTTGCGTGGGCTGCGTGTACTTGAATGATTTCTAAATAAAAGTGTAAACGTTGCTCCTTCGTTCACACTGCTTTCAATTTCTATTTTACCGCCTAGACTATGCATGTGGCTTTGTACCAAATAGAGGCCTATGCCTTTGCTGTCTGAGTTGTGGTGGAATTTTTCATGCATGCCAAAAATTTTCCCTTTGACTTTTTCCATGTCAAAACCCATACCATTATCTGTATAAATAATACGGTCAAATCCATTTCCTTTTTTCGAATGAATTGAAATTATAGGTTGCTCATCAGGTTTTGCGTATTTAATTGAATTGGAAATCAAGTTGAGAAATATACTATGCAAATAGGCTTTATTGAACCTAATCGTGTCTATTTCACTAAAATCAAACTGAATTTGCGCATTTGAACTTTTAAGCAGATTGTCAATAGTTAGCATTACCTTTTGAAGAGTTTCCGTCAAATTAACTTCCTGCAAAGAACTTTGATCGCGGTGTTTTTCACTCAAGAGATCCACATAGTTATCAAGAGTATCCTTAAGCTGCTCCGTGGCTAATTTTAGAAAATCAAGAAGTTCCAGGGTTTCTGTATCTTTTACCTTAGAAACGTCCAGTAAGGTAAAAATGGACAATAAACTGCTTACGGGAGATCTTAAATCATGGGAAGTCATGTAAGTGATCTGTTTTAGATCGCTGTTCATTTTGGTCAAGTTGGCCAAGAGTTCATTTCTGCTGGCCTCCATACTTTTTTTATGGGTGATGTTTTTGGCAATCGCAAAAACAAGTTGATCCTTTTCCACGGGGAAAGAAGTCCACGATAACCAGACGATCTCTCCATTTTTTGCAATATATCTATTTTCAAAATCGAACAAGGGTTTGGACCTGGTCAATTCCGTTCTTACTTGACCAGTGATTTGCTGATCTTTGGGATGTACAAAAGTATTGATGGGCTGGGAGTAGAGCTCGTCTAAACTGTACCCCAGCAATTTAGACAATGCAGGATTCACCTTCTTAAAGTAGCCATCAAAACCGGCAATGCATAAAAGATCCGGAGATAATTGAAAAAAAAGCTTATAATCAAATTTTGGATTATCTATTGGGATCATTTGGGAATTAATTTTATACGTTTTGTAAAAAGCAGGCTTCAAAACATGAATAAAATGTGAGTATAAAAGTACGGCTAATTGTTAATTTCTAGCCTTTTATGTTAATAAATAAGCCATTATTCTTAATTATCGTTTTTTTTGATTATTTGAATGGTGTTGAGAGTGTTTATTTTGTATAACTATATCTTATCCGATAATCGCGGGATAATAGAAAAGAATGGATTAAAAAACTTAAAAATTCAGGTGTTTTTGCTGAAAATTGGCGGATTTTGATTTTATGAACTTATAACCATCTGGAATGGATATTCAAAGTGAAAAGTTTAAAACCTCAAACCGATCACTTTCGTAAATACCTACATGAAGCAAATTCTCTATCTTTTCATATTATTCCCTAGTATTTTATTCGCCCAAAAAATAGACCATCTAGTATCCTTTCGGGATCTCAATGCGACTTCCTATTTCCGTTTTACTTACGAGAACGACTATTTTGCCGCCACAGATGAAAACTACACACAAGGATATAATTTTGAGTTGGTTTTGCCCATTTTTGAAAGGAATCCCGCAAACCATTTATTTTATATTCCGAAGGAAAACAATACCAAATACGGTCTCGCCATTGAACATATTGGTTATACGCCAAATCATTATGAGCTTCCTGAAATTCAGGTAGGCGACCGGCCGTTTGCTTCTGCCATTATTCTGAAGAGTTTTGCCGTAAGCACAGATTTACAGAAAAAATCACGTTTCACGAGTTCGTTGAGTCTTGGAATTATTGGTCCGGGCGCCTTTGGCGAAGAAATGCAAGCGGGAATACATGAGGCAACCGGCAACAAAGAACCGCTGGGCTGGCACAATCAGATTAAAAATGATGTGGTGCTCAATTACAGGGTGAGTTTTGAAAAACAGTTGTTTGCGTATCAAGAGTTTTTTACACTTCAAAGTTACAGTAGCGCTCAACTGGGCACGCTTTTCGCCCAGATTTCCACCGGTTTCAATACCACTTTGGGTTTGATAGATTCCCCTTTTTCTGACCGCAATAAAGGCTTCCGACTTTATCTTTATGCCCAACCCATTGCTACTTTGGTGGGTTATGACGGCACTTTGCAAGGCGGTATATTTAATAGGGACAGCCCATACACAATAAGTAGTGGCGACATAGAACGCCTGACCGCCCAACTGGATTATGGCCTGATCCTAAAAACTAGAACATTGTATTTTGAATTTTCAAGAAGCCTGATCACTCAAGAGATCGCAACCTTGGGTTCAGCGGCTTGGGGTGGGATTAAGATTGGGTTTACGTTTTAAGGTGGGAGTGAATTCGAAAAAAGTTTTTAAGCAGTGAACTAGCTTTTTTTTAATAGTCATAAATAACGTTAGCTAGCGCTTTTGTTATCTTGCCAAATATTCTTTTGCAGTTAAAACCGGCAATTTTGAGTTTTTAAAATCTTTTTTGTTTCGGGTAATGATAACATCAATTTGATTTTCCGTTGCGGAATAATATTGCAATCCATCCTCAAAATCAGGAAAACTATCGTCGCTCAATGCGAGTTCTGTTATTTTGTCATCTAGACTCAATAATTCTACAAGCACCTTAAATTTTCTTAAGATTGCTCTTGCTTCTTTTGCTGATTTTAATTTTGTGAGTAGGTAATTCGTATTTGCAAAGGTCAATGCTGAAATTGTTAGTTTCAGTTCTTTTTTATCAGCTTGAGAAAATAAATTTGCCGCATCATCATAAAAATCCTTTCTTTTTGAAAGTAAATCTATCACGATGTTAGTATCGATCAATAGCTTTTTCATTTGTATTTCTCCAGTAAATATTGAGTATATTCATCTTTAATGTCAAAATCATCGTCTATTGAAATAACCCCGCTAATACTTTTTACCAATGGTGTGATTTCAGTTTCTGCGTTCTCATGTTCCGTTAATGAACTCAAGTAAGATTCTATTAATTTGGATAGACTTATATTATTCGACTTGGCATAACTTTTTGCAGTTTCAATAATAGTACTGTCTAGGCTTAATGTGAGCTTTTTATCCATTACAAATAGTTTTACGTACAAATATATTAATTAATTACGTAAAAATTTATGGTTTGATTGATTCCCCTTTTTCGGTCCGCAATAAAGGCTTCCGACTTTATCTTTATGCCCAGCCTACGGCTACTTTAGTGGGTTATGATGCCACTTTGCAAGGCGGTATATTTAATAGGGACAGTCCATATACAATAACCAGTGGCGACATAGAACGCCTGACCGCCCAACTGGATTACGGCGTGGTCCTAAAAACCAGAACATTGTATTTTGAATTTTCGCGAAGCCTGATCACAAGAGAGATCGCAACGTTGAGTTCAGCGGCTTGGGGTGGGATTAAGATTGGGTTTACGTTCTAATATTTTTTGGTTTAGTAAGGATGATTTTCAATTTAAATTCGATTGAAAACTGAAGTTTCTCGATATAATTTTTTACAAAAATCACTCGAAATAACCGTTTTCAAGACTTTAAAAAAGTAATCGAATTCAGGACTCACAGAAATTTAATTATGTCCTGATCCACCGTAACTTTTAGTCTTATTTAGAGAAATAGATCAACTAATTTCTTTTACTCTTTGTACTCCGTCCGCGTGGGGCATCCGCTTTTTCAAGCACAACTTCAGAATGTAAAAACTGAGCCGCCGCGGCTGAATCTTTGACTTTCGATGCGCTTCGCGCCAACATTTCAACTTCGAAGTCGGTAAGTACGCGTTTTCTGAGTCCGTCTTCATTCCAATTTGATCCAGGTGCACATCCAGCCGAAATTCCGCGAGCGAGTGCCAGTGCGTCCAATAATGCCTGATTTGCTCCCTGACCTTTAAACGGACTCATAGGATGCGCGGCGTCCCCGATCAGAGTAATGGGGCCGCTTTTTTTCAAGAGTTCGGGTTTGAGCAATTCGCGGTCATAAACGGGATAACCGGAAATCTGAGTTGCACGCGTGGCCGCTACAATCTGCGGAATTGGGTCATGCCACTGCGTTCTTCTGCAAGCTTCTTTCTTTAGTGCTTGTTGGCCTTGCGCACTCAACGCAATGGCCTCATGTTCTGGCATCGGGAAGCTCAATTGCCACATTATAGAATCCGAATCATAGGGCATCATATAGATGCGCTCATTGCCATTGGCGGTCTGGAATACTGTGGCCGAATCCAGCAGATCACTGTCAAGATCCTTGAGGGCGGCCAAGGGACAAATACCCAAGATCACAATACAGTCCAAATACCGCAATGGGGCACGCTTGTCGCCAATCAAAGCCTGGCGCACGGCACTGCGAATGCCATCGGCGCCCACAACAAGATCGGCGTTTTTGCTGTGCACCGTGCCATCTACTTGAAAAGTGAGGGAAATAGTAGTGTCCGTATTTATTTTAAGATCCAACAACTGGTGGTTCCAGTGTACCGCATCGTGACCGCCCAGTTGCTCCAGCAGCGCCAAGCGCAGCGATTGCCGTGCGATATGAATATTACTGCGCTTTGGAGCCGTGTTGGGTTCGGTTTCCAACCAATTGCGCATTCCCCAATCCCCGATTATAGTACCATCTGTGGTATGTACCACGTGGCGTGTGGAAACGATCCCTTTTTCCAACGAAAGAATGCCAAAACTTGCAATCGCAGTACTGGCCTGTTGCAGGGTAAGTCCGTATCCCTGCGAGCGCTCATTAAAGCTACTGTCGCGCTCATAAAGTGTAAATGGAATGCCACGGTGTAAACACGCCACCGCCAGCGCTGTGCCGCCAATGCCGCCGCCAATAATCGCAACATGTGGATAGTTTATGGTGTCTGCCACGGGAGGTTTAGCCGAAGCTACTAACCCAGACCCGCCACAGGTTGCGCAGGAAGATAAATGACCTTTGGGACGAATTGGAGGTTTACCGCTAGCGCCATTTTTCTCAAAGTGCTCAAGGGTATTTTGGTAACCTAAACGTACCTTTTTACGAAGTCGCTGCCTTTTTTTGCCGCGGCCCTTGCAGTCTGGACAAATAGTGTGATTCATAAAACTTTTTTCTTTTGCTCAGCTTTTGATTTTTCTGTAAACGCCAATATACGTTACGAAAATACACATCTACTTTTGTGATTAATTGGATACACCGAATTTAGTTTGCGCTAAATTTTTATTTTAATCCCTACAGAAGGTTTAATTCCCCGGCCTTACCTCAAACTTTTAAAATGTTTTCTTTTTCGTGTCTCGTCTGTTTTCAATGATATCCTTGCTAGTAATTTTTGAGAGTATTGCCAAAATATCTAATACTTTTTACCTTTTCATTGTTTAAAAAAAGGATTTACAGAAAAGAGCGCGTTGGGTGAAAGCAAAACATTGAATGTTCAATGGAGCAGAAATCCGCAAGTTTAAATGCTTTATAAATCAAATAGACTTTCAACTTCTAAACGAAAAATTTCTAAACAGTATATGCAAATATACGTTGGCATACTGATTATTCTCAAGAGCTATTCGCCAACTTTAAGCACAAAACGGTATTGCTTTTATAATGCAAATGGTACCCCTTTAATACCTTATTTTTGTCTTCACTTAGTTATTGATTTATGAACAATCCTATTGAAATTCGTCATGTGAACGTAACGCGCTACATCACGCCGCTACGCGAAGGTGGCTCGTTACCTGCAGTGGCCGATGCTGATGACGGTTTTAAATATGTGGTCAAATTTAAAGGTGCCGGGCACGGTGTAAAAGCGCTTATTGCTGAATTATTAGGTTGTGAGATCGCAAGGGTTTTGGGCTTTAAAGTACCCGAAGTCGTTTTTGCGAACCTCGACGAAGCTTTTGGCCGTACCGAAGCCGATGAGGAAATTCAGGATTTATTAAAAGGAAGTCAGGGGTTGAATATCGGACTTCATTTTTTGTCGGGTGCAATTAATTTTGATCCTGTGGTAACCACTGTAGACGCGCAATTGGCTTCAGAATTGGTGTGGTTTGATGCTTTTATGACCAATATTGACCGTACGTTTCGCAATACAAATATGCTGATATGGCACCGCGAATTGTGGCTGATTGATCATGGTGCTTCTTTATATTTTCACCATTCCTTTACCAATTGGGAAAAAAGTGCACAAACTCCATTTGCGCTCATTAAAGATCACGTGCTGCTTCCACAAGCAAGCGAACTGGAAGCGGTGAATACCAAGTTTAGAGCAATTTTAACTCCAGAAATTTTAGAGGAGATCGTAAATCTAATTCCACAGGAATGGTTAGTTTGGGAAGGTTCAGAACTTACAGCAGATGAAATAAAAACGGTATATCTCAATTTTTTCACCACACGACTGGCACACGCAGAAGTATTTACTAAAGAAGCACAGCATGCACGGGAAGCACTTGTATGAATATGCGGTAATCCGCATCGTCCCTCAGGTTGAGCGCGAGGAGTTTTTTAATGTGGGCGTAATTGTCTATTGTAAAAAGCCGCGGTTTATCGATATGAAATATCAACTCGATCTAAAAAAGCTAGCTGCTTTTTGTCCGGAGCTTGATATTGCACAGGTAGAAAAAAACCTGGACGCTTTTAAGGCGATTAGTTGTGGTGAAAAAAATGCCGGTCCTATTGCCCAACTAGAAAACGCTGAACGCTTTAGGTGGCTCACGGCTACGCGAAGTTCAGTTATTCAAACTTCAAAAACGCACCCGGGTTTTAGTGAAGATTTAGAAGTTACGCTTCAGAAATTATTTGAAGATCTGGTGGTTTAAAAGCTTCAAAGGATTTTATTTTCTTGGCTTTCAAGGTGTGGAATTTTCCTTGTAGTATTTTTTCTTATTTGCACTGTACAAGTCTTAAAGATTGCTATCGTATTGCTTTTGAGGTGAATTTAATAAAATCTATGAAAGTGAAATTTTGATGACTGGTTTTTTTTGATGCGAGTCTTGCAGGTTTTCCAGTTTGAGAGTATTTCATTTGGTTTTGTAGGGATTGGGTACTAGTTTTATATGTGGAAAAATTATTTCCTTAAGTTTACTTTACTTTTAAAAAAAAAGGTAAAAATGATATAACTCTATTTTTAGTTCATTTGCTCTTTCGTGCTTTTCTTTATTCCTTTTAAATTCATAAAACAACTATTATTTTTTACACGATAATGTCCACTATTATCAAGCTGTTTTTGACTTGCCGTAAAATAGACTTGCTTTTTTCCCCGTGTTACTGCAACATAAAAGACACTAAGTTCTTCAAGAAACTTAGATTCATTCTCATTATTGATTATTAAAATACAATTTGTGCTGCTTGAACAGCCATTGCATAATCCATAATAGTTAGGAAATGAATCTTTTTCCATATCAGGAATTATAACATAATCCCACTCTAATCCTTTCGCGCCATGCACTGTGGAAATGATTATACTAGAATTCACAAATTCTACATATTG
>JBBPYO010000089.1:0-2044 GCA_038199845.1 Flavobacteriales bacterium | reverse complement strand
TGCAACGCGTTCTGCTCTTGGTCTTGGTGCTAATGTAAAAGTGTTTGACAATTCGCTCACTAAACTCAGGAACTTACAGACCAATGTAGGTCGTCCCATTTATACATCGACCATACAGCCGAAAAATCTACTTAAAGCGCTTAGAAGGTGTGATGTTGCCATAGGCGCTGTGCGTGGTAAGGATCGTGCACCCATTGTCGTGCCCGAACATATGATTGAATACATGAAAAGTGGCGCTGTGATTATTGATGTAAGCATTGATATGGGTGGCTGTTTTGAAACCAGTGAAGTAACCTCGCACGACAAACCAACATTTATAAAGCACGGCGTGCTGCATTATTGCGTGCCCAACATATCATCGCGTTACGCGCGAACGGCCTCTATGTCAATCAGTAATATTTTTACTCCGTATCTTCTTGATATTGCAGAACACGGTGGACTGGAAAACAGTTTGAGAATGGACAAGCGTTTAAAAAGCGGGTTGTACTTTTACCGCGGTATTCTGACTAGCAGATCAGTTTCTGATTGGTTTGACATTCCATTTAAGGATATCAATTTATTGTTCTTTTAGGTCAATTTTTAGCTAAATAAACCGATTTTCCGCAATTATAAAAGCAATTTTCAGCTAAAAAATGGTTGAAAACTTCACATTATTGGACATTTTACATGCAAATATTACAACGCGTTGGTTATTATATGGGAGGTTTTGCAGTAGGACTTGTGCTACTGGCATTTTTTTTAAAAGGCAGCGATACCGAAATACCTTCTTGTGATTATATGCCAAATGCGCGCGTTCTGAAAACCATACGCAATAGAGGCTATGAGATTACACCACAGTTACAGGAATTAATGGCCAAAACGGAAGTAGATACAATCCAGCTCAACCGTTTATTTAGAGAAGGTTCTATTGATTTTGATAAAAGCGATCAACAGGTCAAACCCTGCGGAATCTATTATGTAATGTCACCAGAAAGCGAAAAAAATCCCATTCACGCAGAGGTTTCTATCTGCGAAAATGGGGATAAAGTAGAGATAAAATCAATTAATAATGATTAATTATTCCGGCGCTTACGTTCTTCTTTTAAAAGTGTAAGTTCCCTGTTTGTTTGACCTGCCACAGAAGTATTTTCTTCCGCTCTACGCATTAAATAGGGCATTACATTTTTTACAGGACCAAAAGGTAAATATTTCGCCACATTATAACCTTCCGCAGCCATATTGAAACTAATATGATCGCTCATACCATATAGTTGACCAAACCATACCCGCGTATCATTATTGGCAATTTCCTTTTGACGCATCAATTCCATAGCGAGATAATTACTTTCCTCGTTATGCGAACCTACGAAGATCCAGATATCGTCTAGATGATCAAAAATATAGGCCATTACTGCGTTAAAATGCGCATCGGTTTCCGACTTATCTTTACAAATGGGTGAATCGTAACCTACTTCTTCAGCACGTTTGCGCTCTTTTTCCATATACGCGCCCCTAACGATCTTTAAACCTAACTTATAATTCTTTTTTAAGGCTTGCTGGTGCAATACCTTCACATAATCCAGGCGATCCCATCGATAGCATTGAATGGTATTTGAAACCACGGCGCGCTCCTTATTGTACTTTTCCATCATTTCTTCCACTAACATATCTGCCGCGTCCTGCATCCAACTTTCCTCGGCATCTATAAGCAAATAGATTCCCGAAGATTCCGCTTTAGCACATACGCGATCAAAACGTTCCCTGATACGCTGCCATTCTTTTTCTTCGGAATCACTTAATTCTTCTCGAGCACCTATTTTTTGAAAAATTTCAAAACGACCAAAACCAGTGGGTTTAAAAACAGAAAATGGCATTGAGTTTTTATTTTCGGCAAAGTCGATAACATGAATCACTTTTTCAACCGCAGCGTCAAAAAGACTTTCTTCCTCTTCCCCTTCTACCGAAAAATCCAGTACCGAGTGTACATTTTTAGTATGCATTTTCTGCACGGTTTCACTACAACCCTCAACGCTTACACCACCGCAAAAATGATCAAAAACGGTCG
>JBBPYO010000088.1:0-3403 GCA_038199845.1 Flavobacteriales bacterium | reverse complement strand
ATGGCAATAAAAAGGCTAAGGCCGCTGTAAAAATGGTTATCCAATTTGGTTTTTGCCAAAAAAGCACATCCAGCGGAGATCAAAATAAAAATGAATGTGTAGAATGGAGGCACCAAAAAAGAAGATTGAATGATAAATGGATTCATATTAAAAAAGTCGTCGCCATAAAAGTATATTAAAGGTAAAAATGTGCTCATAAAGGCTATAACCGAGACCATAAGAAACAGGAAAAGCTTTTTGAAAGTGATTTCTCTATTGATAAGTGCCGATAAAAAAAAGACGATATAGGGCAGGATGTAAACACTTCTGGTAGATAAGAATAGACCTACCAAAACTGCCAAGATATAAAACCCGGTTTTAGATTTGTTCTTTAGATCAAGAACATTACGGAGCACGATCAAAACCAACATGGTAAAGGTGAAAATATTACTTCTTGTTGTGATTTCCCATATTAGATATATGGCCGTAAAAAGATGAACTATCAAAAACTTTAATTCTGTTGTGCTTACTTTTTTTCTGATAAAAAAAGCAACGATGGTACAATAGCCCAAACAACTCAATACACTCAGTTCACCAAGAAATTGAAAAGGTGCAGCGATCAAAAAATAAATAGGCATAGGCCCGGGATAATTTCCCATATGCGAAAGTGCATAATAAGGATAGTTACCCGCGTAAAGTTCTGTTAGAAACGAAGAAATAACGCTCCATCTATCCACATTTAGCGATTCAATAGGTATTTGAAAATGGCTAATGATTACCAGGCCTAGAATATAGCTGATAAGGCCATAACAGATGATGTTTTTAAATTTATGCGAAATAAGTATTCTATCTCCATAACAATAAGCCAAGAGCTGGAAACCCAATAAAACCAAAGAAAGATACAGACTGTATGATGTATATCTAGAGGTATATTTATAGCAAAAAATGAAATTGATGAACAATAGGATTCCGATACTGGTATTGATCTTTATACTTTTCATTATTGGAACAATTTCGAGGAAATTTTTAGATTTTTGGCTAGAAAATACTGTACAGAAGTTTTGACAACTCCAATCCCATAAATACAACTTCGTTTTAAATTGATTGATGAAGCTTCTTCAAAATATTTTGTGGGACATGTGATTTCCGCAATTTCATGACCTTTAAAACAGATCTGAGCCAAAAGTTGATTGTCAAAAACAAAATCATCAGAATTGTTATTGAAATCTATATCTTCAAAAACTTTAGAGGAAAAGGCCCTGTATCCTGTATGATATTCTGACAGTTTCTGGTGCATCAATATATTTTGGAAAAGCGTAAGAAAACGGTTAGAGATATATTTATACATGGGCATGCCACCTTTTAACGCCCCTCTGCCCAGAATACGGGAACCCAGCACGTCTGGATAAACATCATTGGCGATCAAATAGCACATGGAGTGAATCAATTTGGGCGTGTATTGATAATCGGGGTGCAACATGACGATAATATCGGCATTTAGTTCCAGCGCCATGGTATAGCAGGATTTTTGATTTCCGCCATAACCCAGATTTTCTTTATGCGGCACGATGTTTTTAATGCCGATTTTGTGTGCAATCTCAAGTGTATGATCACTGCTAAAATCATCAACAAGAATAACATCATCCACAATCTCAAAAGGTATTTCCCTAAAGGTCTGCTCAAGCGTTCGCGCTGCATTATAGGCAGGCAGTACAATGACGATTTTCTTGTCGTATATCATTCCGTGTTTTTAGGATAGCTTAGGCTGGCTCGGTTCCAAAGATACATTTTTGAAAAAGTAACGAACTTCCGCTAAATCTTATTTTTTTAGGTAAAAACGGCTCGTTTCAGCATTAAAACCGATGATTTTAGGTGGAAATAGCCTTGAAAATACGCCGTTTTCAACCAATTTTTGAGGGAAATCCATGTCACATTTTCCTTCATGAAGTACCAGCATTTTATCGCAGAGCGGAATGATCAATTCAATATCATGCGTGGAAAATAAGATCGTTGTTCCCGTGGTTTTAGAAATTTCCCGTAACAATATCAGTACTGAAGCTTTGTGGTGTAAGTCCAGATGTGTGGTGGGTTCATCCAGAATAATGAGGCTCGTATCTTGTGCGAGCGCGCGAGCAATAAGGGCGCGTTGCAGCTGGCCATCGCTCAGTGTATGACATTTTTGATGTTTTAAGCTCTGAAGTTCGGTTGCTGCCAGCGCGTTATTAATGCTTTTGATATCGGTTTTGTTCAGATTTCCCAGCCAATTCGTATACGGTTGTCTTCCCAAGGCAACGAGTTCTACAACGCTCAGGTTTTTAGAGATATTCTGACCTGTGAGCACGACGCTCAGTTGTTGCGAGCGCCTTTCTGCAGAAATATCTTCCAGCTTAGTTCCTTCTAAAAAAACAGCCCCGTTCAAGGGTTTCTGCAATCCAGAAAGACTGCGCAACAAGGTGGATTTCCCTGAACCATTGATTCCCACAAGTCCGATGAGTTCACCTTTGTGAAATTCGATATTTATACTGGAAACGATAGTCTTTTTTTCCGCTTTCAGCGAATAGCCCACAGCAAGATTTTCGGTCTTTAAAACCGGATTTTCCGCTGTTTTATATTGTTTTTTGACCATTATTAAAAGATCAATTTCTTTTTCCGAACCAATAACCAGATCACTACCGGCGCGCCCACCAGCGAAGTAATGGCGTTTATGGGAAGTGTGTACGAATTAAAAGGCGCTTGTGCAATACTATCACAAATAAGCATGAGCAGCGCCCCGCCCATGAGCGATGCCGGCATGAGCACCCAATGGTTTGTGGCGTTAAAAACCTGTCGAACCAAATGGGGAACCGCGAGTCCCACAAAAGCAATAGGGCCGGTAAAAGCAGTCAGGCTTCCCGCTAGAATACTAGTGGCAATAATGATGATCAATCTGCTTTTTTTTAGTGAAATCCCCAAAGTCTGCGCGTAAAGATCACCGAGAAGCAAACTGTTCAGACTCTTTAAAATACTGAACGATAATAGAATTCCAACACCATAACAGATGGAAAGAATCCCGATCCCGCTCCAGGAAATATCTCCCAGACTACCAAAAGACCAGAAAATATACCGCTGCAGTTCACTCGCCGGACTAAAATAAGCGAGAATACTTACAACTGCCGAAGTCAGGCTGCCAAACATAAGTCCGATAATGAGCAGCGCCATGGCATCGCGAACCCGCGCAGCAATCGCAATCACCACGGCAAGCACCAGAAAACTCCCCAAACTGGCCGAAATAATCATGCCCCAACTGCCGCTAAAATAACTGGCTGAAATGCTCAAAAAACTCCCTCCCAGAATGAAAATCGCCACCCCCAGACTGGCGCCACTGCTTATACCAAGAACAAACGGTCCCGCTAGCGGATTTTTAAAAAGTGTCTGCATCATAAGT
>JBBPYO010000087.1:0-8160 GCA_038199845.1 Flavobacteriales bacterium | reverse complement strand
TTTGATGATCTGGGTATAAACGCAATTTGGTTTTCACCAATTGTAGAACAGATTCACGGCGATGTAAACGAGGGAACCGGCAGCACTTACGGATATCACGGGTATTGGGCAAAAGACTGGACAGCGCTCGATCCCAACTTTGGTACTTATGCAGATCTTGAAGAACTGGTTACCACCGCGCACGAACATAAAATTAGGTTGATTATGGATGTTGTGCTCAACCACACCGGTCCCGTGACCGAAAAGGATCCTTTTTGGGGAGAAAACTGGGCACGCACGGAACCGCAATGCACCTATGAAGATTATCAAAGTACGGTGGAATGTACGCTCGTGGCCAACTTACCAGACATTAAAACTGATAGTGAAAAAGAAGTTGAAATTCCACTATTTTTAGCCGAAAAATGGCGAAAAGAGGGCCGTTTTGAACAAGAAATGGAAGAATTAGATCTGTTTTTTGCAACCAGCAAACTCAATAAAACACCCACTAATTACCTTATAAAGTGGTTGACAGATTATGTCCGCGATCTGGGCATTGACGGTTATCGCGTGGACACGGCAAAACACGTTAATGAAGACGTGTGGACCGCACTTAAAGAACAAGCCGAAACCGCATTTTTCGATTGGAAACAAGCAAACCCAAGTAAATCACTTGATGCTACCGATTTTTTTATGCTTGGCGAAGTATATAACTATTCCATAAATGGTGGCCGAACCTACGATTTTGGGGATAAAATGGTAGATTATTATGCGCACGGCTTTGACAATCTTATCAATTTTCAGTTCAAATATGATGCTACTGGTGATTATGAAACCATGTTTTCTAAATATGATTCCATTCTTCATAGCGGCTTAAAGGGAAAAAGCGTGCTCAATTATGCAACTTCACACGACGACGGCGATCCTTTTGATAAAAATCGGGAAAAACCCTATGAAACAGGAACTAAACTGCTATTAACGCCTGGACTTTCGCAGGTATATTATGGTGATGAAACGGCACGTGATCTTACTATTGAAGGAACAGAAGGAGATGCCACGCTACGTTCTTTTATGAACTGGACGTCGATAGATTCAACCGCTACGCGGAATATTTTAGAGCACTGGCAAAAGTTGGGCAGCTTTAGAAAAAACCATCCCGCTATTGGTGCAGGCAGACACCAGATGATCACTCAAGAACCCTATGTTTTTTACCGCAGTTTTACAAATGGCGATTACAAAGACGAAGTAGTTGTGGGACTAGATTTACCGGAAGGCGAAAAAACGCTTACAACGTCAAATATTTTTCCGGAAGGAAGTAAAGTCCGCGATGCTTACAGCGGCAGAGAAATCGTCGTAAAAGACCAAAAAGTGACCATAAACACCCCAAAAACGATTGTTTTATTAGAGAAAATAGAATAATAATTAAGTCGCAACAAAGAAAACTTTGACATTTTAAGCCTATCTTCAATTAAAAAAAAATCATGAAAAGCAATGCACCAAAATCTGAAGTACGCGAACTCCTTAAAAAGTATGAAAAGCTAAAACAAGAAGCTGAAGACCTAAAAGAAAGTGATCCCGAAAAGAGTGAACAAAAGAAATGGGATGCCACTCAGGTTGCAAGGGAAATTGAGAAATCTAGAGGGTGATTTTTTGATCCAAAATATTAAAATTGAAATTGTTGTATTTTCAGTATAACCAGTAACTGAAACCATAAATAATAATTATGAAAAAATGGATTTACGTCATTTTATCATTATCAACAATCACTATTTCCTGCTCAAAAGACGATTACGAAATTCAACGCTATGCGTTTGCTGGATTTTACCAAGTCCAAACAATGCAGTCTGATAAACTTGTTGATTTAAATGGAGATTCTCAGAAATCAAGGGATTTAAAGTCGGAAATTAATAATTATTTCAACGACTTTAAATATGATTTTGAGATCCGTCCAAATCAGACAAATGATACGGAGGATAAGCTAATTTCCATCTATTTTCCTGAACCC
The DNA here is from genome assembly GCA_038199845.1 of Flavobacteriales bacterium. Classification (GTDB taxonomy): domain Bacteria; phylum Bacteroidota; class Bacteroidia; order Flavobacteriales; family Flavobacteriaceae; genus Leeuwenhoekiella. Next base: position 6,179 of record JBBPYO010000087.1, on the reverse strand, counting down.
AGTATTTCGTTTGATTATCCTAGTAGTCCAAATGGATCTGTGGAATATGCTCGGAATGTTGTGGGATTTAGATATGAGTATCAAAATAAGCAGTTTAAATTATTTCAAACAGATAATGAGTTTGCGGTAATTGATAAAATTGAGTTACTGGATAGCGGGAAAATAAAATCAACCATCCATAAGGACTATTATGATTTTGAGACCCAGAACTGGATTAATTTGAAAATTGAAATTGAATATGTAAAAATGAAATAAAGTCTATGCATACTTTTTTAAATTTTAAAGAATTCTTCATGTATATGGATATAATTGAGATAGATCCAGAAATTTAGACTTAAAAAACTTTTTTAAAATAGGGCAATTAAAACAAGAAACTATAGACCTAAGAAAAGGTAATTAAGAAAAAATAAAGCTAATGAAATGCCAGCAAATCTCTCAAAAAATAAAAAGTTAAGGGAGTCGATTTAAGTGTATTTGTATTTTTTGACTATATAAATCATTAATATAGTATGCATAAAATATAGATATATAAATAAGACGTCAAGCTGTTAGAATATAGGCTTGAGAATGTTCATTAAAGCCTACAAAATCTTTTGATTTGATTCTTAAAATAAATAAAATAAAATGCAAAACTTTCGCTTCGGAAACTCAGGTAGATTACAAATTACGTATTTGCCATTAAAGAACCGTTTACATTCAATTAAAAAACAGTAATGAGAAAATCACTTTTACTATTACTTCTTATTTCCAGTTCTATTATAAATGCTCAAAATGACGGTTGGCATATACGTACAAAAGAACATTTAGATTATACGGGAATTGCAATTGCAAATGGCAGAATAGGAATTTTGACATCTCCAAAGCCTCTGAAAATACAGCACATCGTATTAAATAATGTTTATGATGTCGATCCAAATTTACATGTAAGTCAGATTCTTCACGGCATGAATTTTGGCAACTTAGATATGTATATTGATGGTGAAAAAATTACAGAAGAAAATATCACTAATTGGCAGCAAACCATGGATATGAAAAACGCTGCCTTGACCACAACTTTTGACTTTAAAGATAAAGCAACAGTTTTTTGTACAATATATGCACTTCGTAATTTGCAGTATACCGGTTATATAGATATCAGCATTCAGGCCACTGAGAAAATCAAAGTAAAGGTTACAGGGAAAATTCTTACCCCAGAGGAATATCACACGCCAAAAAATTCATTTCAGATTTTAAAAGATGTAGAAACTACAATGCCAATTTTGCAATCCGTTGCAAAAAGTCCTTTTGGCAAACATCTTGTTAGCACATCGGCAACATTTATATGGCACAATATTAACTCTTCTAGAGAGAACCAACGACCTGAATTAACGCACGAAATTGTATCTGACTATGCAAACACATTATCGTTTGATTATAGCATAAATAAAAATGAAAGCTTAGATTTTGCCTGGACTGGTGCTGAGTGTACTACAAAGGATTTTTCCGATCCAAAATCAGAATCGGAAAGGATGGTGATATTTAATTTATTGAATTCAAAGGAAGTTTTATTAGCCCAACATAAATCACAATGGAATAAATTATGGGAAGGTGACATAATTATTGAAGGTGATTTGCAATCTCAACAAGACGTACGTTTGGCTCTTTACCATTTATATGCTTTTGGTCGTGGAGATTCTGATTTGAGCATTGCACCCATGGGACTTTCTCTAAAGGTGCCTTATAATGGCCACATATTTTGGGATACTGAACTTTGGATGTTTCCACCACTATTAATGCTCAATCAAGATATCGCTCGTTCTCTGGTCAATTATCGTTCTAACCGATTAGAGCCTGCAAAAAACAAAGCAATTAATTATGGCTATAAAGGAGCAATGTTTCCTTGGGAGAGTGATGATACTGGAGAAGAGGCTACACCTCCTTTTGCGCTTACAGGTCCATTTGAACATCACATTACAGCAGATATTGGAATTGCTTTTTGGAACTATTACAGAGTTACACAAGACAAAAAATGGTTAATGGAGAAAGGATATCCATTAATGAAAGAGGTAGCAGATTTTTGGGCAAGCCGAGTCACAACTAATAACGACGGTAGTTATTCTATTAATAATGTTGTTGGAGCTAATGAATTTGCCCCAAATGTTAATGATAATGCATTTACCAATGGAGCTGCGATCACCGCCTTAGAATTTGCTACTAAAGCTGCTCAGGAAATTGGGATTATTCCAAACCCAGAATGGCAACGAATTTCAGAAAAAATTAGAATTCTTAAAATGAAAGATGGTACTACTAAAGAACACGAAAATTACAATGGAGAGATAATTAAACAAGCAGATGTAAACTTGCTTTCTTATCCTTTAAATATTGTGAGTGAAAAAGAGACTATAATTAAAGATTTAAAATATTACGAACCGAAGCTATCTAAAGAAGGTCCGGCAATGGGTAAGTCTATTTTTTCAATATTATATGCAAGACAAGGCGATGTAGACAATGCATACCGACTTTTCAAAGAAAGCTATGTGCCTAATAAACAAGCTCCTTTTGGTGCATTATCTGAAGTAGCGAATTCAAATTTTTCATATTTTGCAACAGGTGCAGGTGGAATGTTACAATGTATACTTTTTGGTTTTGGCGGGTTGGAAATCACTGATAATGGAATCATTCAAAAAAATCAAATTCTTCCAAAAGAATGGAAATCCTTAGTTATAAAAGGTGTCGGCATTGATAAAAAAACGTATCGAATTGACAGGTGATTTAATCATCTAATGCATAAAATCTAATACGAATTCGAAGAGTATATGGTCTTGAACTCTAAAGTCGTCAATGATTTTATCAATCTACGGCCCCCGTCGAGTACAAAGCGTTTACAATTCATAATAAAGATTTCTTATTCTTTAAAAAGATTACATTAACTACCGCGTAATAAGGTCTAAAGGGTTTCTATTATATTTTTGTCAACTGACAAAAATGTCAAATGCCAAAGGTAGCAAAATGAGAAAAGCTATTTATTCCCTGATAATAATAAAATTGAACTTTAGTTCATATTCCAGTAGCAATTAATAATTACTCACGATAACATAATCCGCTTTTTCGCCTGCTCAAAATCAATCATAATTTCCTTTACAACTTCGGCGGCTGGTTTGATTTCATGAATAAGTCCGCTAATTTGGCCTATTTCTAGTTCGCCATTTTCCAGATCGCCTTCAAACATCCCTTGCTTAGCGCGTGCGCGTCCTAGAAGTTTCAGAAGTTCTTCTTTTGAAGGATTTGTGGTATATAATTGCTGCACCTCATTGAAGAATTTGTTCTTTAGCAAACGTACAGGAGCCAGTTCTTTTAAGGTGAGTTGGGTAGCGCCTTCTTCAGCATCAACTACCATTTTTTTATAGTCGGCATGCGCACTACTTTCTGGAGTAGCTACAAAACGACTACCTATTTGTACGCCATCCGCACCAAGAACCATCGCGGCAAGCATTCCTTTACCGGTAGCAATACCACCGGCGGCGATAAGAGGAATCATTAATTTTTCGCGCACTATGGGAATTAAAGTAAATGTAGTAGTTTCTTCGCGACCATTATGTCCACCCGCCTCAAAACCTTCAGCCACCACTGCATCAACGCCCGCTTCTTCACTCTTTAAGGCAAATTTGACGCTGCTTACTACGTGTATGACGACAATTCCTTTCTCCTTAAGAAAAGAAGTCCAAGTTTTGGGATTTCCTGCAGACGTAAAAACAATTTTCACCCCTTCTTCCACGATTATTTGCATGATTTGATCAACATCGGGATATAGCAGCGGCACATTGACACCGAAAGGTTTAGCAGTTGCCTTCTTGCATTTGACAATATGCTCACGCAAAACTTCAGGATACATAGATCCAGCACCTATTAGGCCTAAACCCCCAGCATTACTCACTGCACTAGCAAGTCTCCAACCACTGTTCCACACCATTCCCGCCTGGATTAATGGATAATTGATATTGAAAAGTGAAGTGATTTTATTTAGGTTCATTATCTATGTAGTACCTTAAAAGTTATGACTTTATTCCCACTGGAAACTAAAGCTATATAAATTCTAATCGTAAGTTGTGATACGTAATTTTGTTTAAGGGAGAGCTGAGTTTAGCTTACGTCACTTTTAGTCACAGCATTTAAAAAAGTGAACTTTTCTCTCCAAAACCTCCTCTTAGAACAAAATAATCACCCAATTTATTGGAATTGCCATACAGTACAAAATTCAATTGCAAATGTGTCTTAAAAAGCCAATAATGGCCATAATTAAGGCAAATTTTTGAAACCAGGATATCAATAATCTATAATGCTCGATTTTGAATATAACCTTGGAATGTGCAGCAATTCAACATAAAAAATATGTGTAAGAGCAATGGAGTTTATAAAATTCATGATCATTGCATTCTGGATTATTTTTTAAACAGTGTATAAAGACTATGAATAAATTTCTCTTTAGCAAGAAAATGAACATTACTACTACTTTTATCAAGAGATATAAATTTCATTTAATGGAACACTAAGGACAACAATGGGTTTCCTGTGCTGATCTTTTAGATTAGAAGCTTCTCTTTAGTTAACACAGTATTTGTAAACTACATTGAAGCGATCTGCTTTTGAATTATCTGGTAAAATATACATACGAGCTAAACTACCAAAAGCATAGAAACTACCTAAAAAGAGTATGAAAATTACAATCCGTATTATTACGTATGATTAAGAAATAACGCCACTTCCTAACAATTCGCTTCCGTTGTACCATGCCACAAATTGCCCTTCAGAAATAGCTGATTGTGGATTTGAAAACGAGACATACATTCCATCTTCCATTTTATGTAGCATCGCTTTTTCCAACGCTTGGCGATAGCGAATTCTGGCATCGACCTCTAATGTTTCACCAGCAATAAGCTTGAGATCTGGTCTTACCCAATGTATCTCCTCTTCTTTAACAAAAAGAGCACTTCTATATAAACCTGGATGGTCTTTACCCTGTCCTGTATATATTACATTTTCCTTTACATCGGTATCAATTACAAAAAGAGGTTCAGGTGTACCTCCTACAGCTAGACCTTTTCGTTGCCCTTTTGTAAAATAATGCGCCCCTTGATGCTTACCCACGATTTTTCCATCGGTCACAGTATATTCTGGCTTTTTAGCCAAGGTTTTAAAATCAACTGTAATTGTATCAAAATCCAAACTTTCATGTTGAAAATCAGCAATTTTTTGGTTCGAAATTTGAGCAGGAATTTCAACGATAAAGCCCTCTTTAGACTTTAATTTTTGTTGAAGAAATTCTGGAAGACGAACCTTACCTATAAAGCAAAGTCCTTGAGAATCTTTTTTCTCCGCTGTAATTAGATCCTGCTCTTTAGCGATGCGACGAACTTCCGATTTCTGTAGATTTCCTATTGGGAAAAGAGTTTTTGCCAATTGTTTCTGCGAAAGTTGACATAAAAAATAGGATTGATCTTTATTCGCATCTGCTCCAGCAAGTAAATTGTAAATGATTTTACCATTTTTTTTGATCTCATTTTTCTGACAATAATGACCTGTAGCAACATAATCTGCTCCCAGATCAATAGCGATTTTCATAAAAACATCAAACTTAATTTCACGATTGCAGAGCACGTCAGGATTAGGTGTACGACCAATCTCATATTCTTTAAACATATAATCTACTATAAGCTCTTTATATTGCTCGCTAAGATCAACCGTTTGGAATGGAATTCCCAATTTTTCTGCCACTAGCATGGCATCATTACTATCGTCAAGCCATGGACATTCGTCAGAAATAGTAACGGAGTCATCATGCCAATTTTTCATAAAAAGCCCAATAACATTATAACCAGCCTCTTTTAATAGATAAGCGGAAACACTACTGTCAACTCCTCCACTTAATCCTACAATTACTGTTTTCATAACTATAAATTGAACTCATTCTGTAGATAAAATCAATGCAAAATTACCAAAAACTAGATTGCTAACAGTATTAATTCGAACAATATGCAAATTTATTAATTTTCTCACTTTTCGGTTTGGGCACAAAAAAAAAGCCCCCTTCACGTGACGTGAAGGGGGCTTTTCATAAAAACAAGGCGGCGACCTACTCTCCCACAAGGATGCAGTACCATCGGCGCTAACGGGCTTAACTTCTCTGTTCGGGATGGTAAGAG
>JBBPYO010000086.1:0-2446 GCA_038199845.1 Flavobacteriales bacterium | reverse complement strand
TTAAAAACAGGTTAAAAGCGTTGAGAATCGGTCGTTTTGAGGTCAAAACTGTTGAAAACCCCAGAAAATCAGTTGTTTTTATATTAAACTCGTTCAAAATTTGTTAGTTCTGAGTGAAAATTTAAGCTTAGAAGAGAAGGTTTCCGCCTTTAGTTTATGTTGAGCATAGTCGAAGTACGGAAATGAAAAAGAAAATGAAAAAAAATAGATAATATGTCAGTTTTAGTATATACAGAAGCAGAAGAAGGCAAATTTAAAAAAACCGCTTACGAAGTGGCCAGTTACGCACTGGGCATTGCAGACCTTCTTGGCACTACCGTAACCGCGATAACTTTTAACGCAGAAGAAACCACATCGCTTGGCGATTATGGTGTAAATAAGGTTTTACATGTCAAGAATGATAAGCTTAAACAATTTACAGCTTCGGCCTATGCCGAAGTTTTAAAGCAGGCCGCCAAACAAGAAGATGCCAAAGTTGTGGTGCTTAGTTCAAGTGCGAATGCAAAATATCTGGCTCCCATACTTGCCGTGCAGCTGGAAGCAGGATTTGCTTCTAATGTTGTCGCATTGCCGGAAAACGCAGATCCCTTTACAGTAAAGCGCACCGCTTTTACCAATAAAGCTTTTAGTCATACAGAAATCACCACTCCTGTCAAAATTATAAGTCTGGGTAAAAATGCTTTCGGACTCAAAGAAGCCAAAAATGAGGCAAAAGAAGAAGATTTTTCAGCTGAATTGAGCGATAACGCGTTTAATGTGGAGGTACAATCCGTTGATAAGGCGAAAGATAAAGTAAGTATTGCAGATGCTGAAATCGTGGTTTCTGGTGGCCGCGGATTAAAAGGCCCAGAAAACTGGGGAATGATCGAAGAAATGGCTGACATTCTTGGCGCTGCAACCGCATGTTCTAAACCAGTTTCTGACCTGGGATGGAGGCCACATGGGGAACACGTAGGCCAGACCGGTAAACCTGTTGCCGCAAATTTATATATTGCCATAGGTATTTCCGGCGCAATTCAACACCTTGCCGGTATTAATGCTTCAAAAACAAAATTAGTGATTAACAATGACCCGGAAGCACCGTTCTTTAAGGCGGCAGACTACGGCGTAGTGGGCGATGCACTTGAGATTATTCCCAAATTAAACGAGAAATTGAAAGTGTTTAAAGAACAGAATTCTTAAACTATATTAGTATTTAAATTAAAGGGTTGTTTTATCTGAGGATTTTTTCCTCTTTTAAGCAGCCTTTTCCTATTTTTGCCCGATGAGTTTAGTGCGAATGAATATTAAGGGGATATCGTATAGCCAGACCCAAAATGGGGCCTATGCACTAATCCTGAGCGAATTTGAAGGGGAGCGAAAACTCCCTATTGTTATAGGTGCCTTTGAGGCCCAGAGCATTGCTATTGCCCTGGAAAAGGAAATACGCCCTCCACGGCCGCTCACACATGATCTTTTTAAGAATTTTGCAGATCGCTTCGACATTATTATCAAGCAGGTAATTATTCATAAACTCGTAGATGGGGTATTTTATTCAAGCCTGATCTGTGTGCGCGAGGACAAAGAAGAAATCATTGATGCACGAACAAGTGATGCAATCTCCTTGGCACTACGTTTTAATGCTCCTATTTTCACTTACAAAAACATACTTGATAAAGCGGGGATATTTCTTAAAACCAATGAACAATCTGAAGAAGGTCGCGCTGGTGAAAATCTAAATGTAGATGATCTGATTCAGGATAAAGAACAACCTTCTTCTAAGAGCAACTATTCCAAGCTACCGCTGCAAGAGCTCAATACACTACTCGATAAAGCAGTGACACAGGAAGATTATGAGACTGCGGCCAAGATTAGGGACGAAATTTCAAAACGCAACTAGGTGCATGCAAAAACTACTGCTTTTTCTAATAATCACCTTAAGTTCCATTTCAACATCTCTTGCACAAACTGTACAAGAAATATTACCTGTAAAAGAAGCGGCCGCACTAATACCCAGTCAGGATTTTTCATTTAATAGTTTATGGCGGGGCGTTTTGGGCATGGTGTGTTTGCTCGTTATCGCCTATCTTTTAAGTGTAAATAGAAAAGCCATAAACTGGAAAACCGTAGGAGTGGGACTTACCGCTCAGTTGCTTCTCGCCGTTGGGGTCCTAAAAGTGTATTACGTTCAGGTTGGCTTTGAATTTGTAGGTAAGATCTTTGTTAAAATACTCGATTTTACCGCCGCCGGAAGCGAATTCCTCCTCGGCGGAATGATGGATGTGGAAAGTTTTGGATTTATCTTCATATTTCAGGTGCTGCCCACGATCATTTTCTTTTCGGCATTGACATCGGTACTCTTTTATCTGGGTATAGTGCAGTTTGTGGTCAAGGGGCTGGCCACACTTTTAAGCAGGCTGCTTCATAGTTCTGGGGCGGAAAGTTTATCGGTTGCCGGTAATATATT
>JBBPYO010000085.1:0-7745 GCA_038199845.1 Flavobacteriales bacterium | reverse complement strand
GGAGATACCATAGGACCATTTTTAAAACTACGGTCTTTTTTGTCACTCCAGGCCCCTTTTTGAAGTAGATCCCATTTAAATCGATTCAAGCCTTTTCTGGTTTCAAGTTTGGTATCTGCATACCTAAAAGTCATATTCAAATTCATATCCTCTACTTTTTCTGTGGAGGATTGCAACTGGGTAGAATCACTTACAATAATAACCACAGACTGCTTATCAGCATCCAATATTTCCAGTTGGACCCCTTTAGTATATTCGTCGGGTAAAAAATAATCAATGGTTATCCCAGGAGAAGGATAGTTTGGAAATTCATCTGATCCTCGTGAAGTTCTATATCTAATAGTGTTATCTGGTTTGAAAAGAACAGCTGAATCCTGTAAATCAGCCATTTTGGGATCTCTTAAAGATGTCATATTATCCAAGATCCAAAATCCACGTCCCATTGTACTCAAAATTAAATCACCTCTATAAATAACAATGTCCGTGATTGGGGTAACCGGCAAGTTCTGCTGAAATATTTTCCAGGTTGCACCATCGTCAAAAGAAACGAACATACCAAATTCCGTTCCCGCATATAAGAGACCTTTGGTTTCAGGATCTTCCCGTAAAACACGGCCTATATAATCGGAAGGTATTCCGTTGGATGCCTTACTAAGTAACTCCCAGTTTTTCCCGTAATCCTCTGTTTTGTAAAAATACGGGGTATCATCTCCAAGTAAATGTCTATCAACTGCAATATAGGCCTTGGCAGGATCGAATTGAGAGGGTTCCACTGACTCGACACGTCCGCCTGCGGGTAGTTTTTTTGGAGTCACATTTTCCCAGGTTTGACCTCCGTCCCTGGTTAATGAAATTATCCCGTCATTAGATCCCGTCCAAATTAGGCCCTCTTTAATTTTTGATTCCCTGATGGAATATAAAGTACTATAATATTCTTCTCCCGTAATATCACGTGTAATCGGGCTACCGGAAATAACTTGTTTATCATCTTGGTTAGCCGTTAAATCTGGAGAAATAGTTTCCCAAACAACACCATTATTGCGAGTTTTGTGAAGAAATTGCGAGCCCATATATACTACATTTGGATCGTGCGGCGATACGTGAATAGGTGCTATACGCTGAAATCGATACTTTAAATCTTTAGGATTATGCCCATAAATATTGGAAGCCCCGATAGAATATTCTCGATCTGTTCCGGTTATTTTATTATATACACTAAAGCGGCCTTTACAATTGTTATAAACAATGTTGTGATTCCCAGGTTTTGGAATGGCGGGGCCAGTTTCACATCCGCCTACAGAAATCATTGTCTGTGTTCCTTGTGGTGAAGTGCCACTGGGAGCAACACTGGGAATGGCAATGGTCGTATTGTCCTGTTGTGCTCCATAAACCCAGTACGGATATTGGTCATCTACAGCCACTTGATATATTTCGGCGGTTGGTTGATTGAATTGGGTGGACCATGTTTTGCCGCCATTATGGGATACATTTGCACCACCATCATTAGATTGGATCAATAAATCAGGATTATTGGGATTTAGCCAAATATCATGATTATCGCCATGGGGTACGGACATGGTTTCCCAGGTTTTTCCACCATCTATAGATTTTAATAAGGGGTTGGCATTGGAGTATACAATATCGGGATTTGTAGGGTCAAGCTCGATATTTGTATAATAAAAAGGTCTATTGACCAGTCCTTCCTTACTTGAGGTTTGCTTGAATGTTTTCCCCTGGTCAACCGATTTATAAACGCCTCCCTCATCTTCCGGAGCTTCTATAACAGCATAAAGTATGCTTGAATCCGTTGGGGAAACCGCTAAATCTATCTTACCGATCAAGCCCTTTGGCAATCCGTTCTCCAATTTTACCCAATCCTTACCACCATTAATTGACTTGTAGATTCCCCCTTCGGTATTCTCTCCACCTGAGATAATGGTCCAGGGAGTACGCTGTGCTTTCCACGCTGCTGCGTAGACGATGTTCGGGTTTCCCGGTAATAATTCCAAATCAGCGAATCCGGTTTCCTCTGAAATGAATAACACTTTCTCCCAGGTAACCCCTCCATCTATGGTTTTATAGATACCGCGCTCTGCATTTGGCTTAAAAGCGTTTCCGATGGCGGCTACCCAAACAATATTATTGTTAGTAGGATCTATTTCAACGGCTCCAATCTGCCCTACATCGCGTAAACCTATATGCTCCCATGTTTTCCCGGCATCAACGGATTTATAAACGCCCTTCCCTCCAATGATATTGCTACGCAGTCCGTCAGTTCCTGTGCCAACATAAACGATATTTGGGTCGTTCACCGCCACTTCAATGGCACTTATAGATGGTGTTTCAAAAAACCCGTCGGACACATTGTTCCATGTGGCTCCGTAATCATCAGTTTTCCATACGCCACCTCCTGAGGCACCTAAGTAAAAAGTGCCAGGTAAAATTGGGGTGCCCGTTACCGTGGTTACACGACCACCGCGCTCTGGTCCTAGAGTACGGTATTGTAAAGCAGAAAAATCCTGAGCCACTAAACTAGTGGAAATAAAAATTAATATAGCAAGGGAGCTAAATAAGGTATTCATAAATAAGTTTTAAGTGGGTAGTTAAAAAAAACAATTTACGTAAACAGAAATTTATAATCTCGGAGCGGCACTAGTTTTTTAACTAAAATTTTAGAGAATCCAATCTGGGTTTAAACAACTCTAGAAGGGTACCCATTTGACGTTCTAATAGATGTATAATCTACTTTTTTCACTGCTTAAGATAGAGCAGTATTTAACCGTTCTTATTTGGCGCGGAATCTTGCTAAAGACTGGAACCTTTATCTATCTTTATTTTTGGCTATTTAATACAGTAAGTTATTTACATAGATCTGTGAAAAATAGATACACGACATTCAATAATAGACTGTTTTCAAAAGCGAATAAAGGATTGATCTCTGACCGTACTGTAAATTGGGAACATAATATCTTAGAATTTCAGGAACCTAAGAATTGACAGATTGTATCATAGGTAGCTAAATTAGAATATAACATTTATTGATTGATCGGAATAACAACCGTAAATATTGTGGCTTTACGGAACGTCGAGGATAATAAAATTTGCATCGATATAAGCAAATGAAAAATAGATGATTAGCTATAATCCAAAAAAGTCATGCAGCGAGCGCAAAGTGAAAGCAGCGTACCGCAGAGATAAAAAGGCATTATAAAGAGACCCTGCCAATGCCGTAGCGGGCCGCTGCGTGAAAAAGACAGATACTGAAACTATCATGATAAATTCTTAGACACTGGTCCTAAAGCATTCAATTGTGTAACATTTTAATTAATTTTCCAAAAAATGGCTCCAGTCACTTTCAAATAGTCCAATCTTTGCTGCTACAGAAAATTTTGTTGCAAGTCTTAATGATAAAAATTTTACATATTTATCAATATTAACTAACCAAGAATTGACAGTTTGGTTAATCAACAATTAAGATGGAATAACAATAATATAGTTATTTCCAAAAAACCTATCAAGTCTTTTTTAGGAATCTTTAAAAACCTCATATTCAATTCAATTTTAACAACTGAGAATTTCATGGGTTTTATTCCGTGACAAGAAAATAAACAACGGTAAGATCTTCAATAATTCCGCGGAAAACTTATAAAGTATCTTTTCGGATTTTCTCGTTTATGCTTCACTTTTTCAAAGTCTTTATCCATTCCGAAATCTTTTCCGCATCCGCTTGAGGAACATGTCCCATGGGTGCCATCGGAGTCGCATAATCTGGCCAATTCTGGGGTTGCGGTTTGTATATGAGTTCAACGGTCTCTTGAGTGGAATAACCACGCATGGCTATTTCCATAAATGGTGGGCCTACTTGTCTTTTGGTAGTGTTATGACAGGCCGTGCAGGTGTATTTTTCGAGTAGAGGCTTTACTTCGGAATAGGTGATGGCTTCAGGATACTCCGATGCGTCGGCATTTTTTGCTATTTTGGTGGAAGTGGTTGCTTTTTTACTCTGCACTTTATTTTTCACCAATTCTTTTTCAGCGATAGCAACTTGGTTTGAGGCGGTGATTTCTAACTTTTCGCCATCTGGCACCTGGTTCAATGTATAATATCCAGTATTATGCAATAAAGGATCGTTTTCTGCTCCAGAACGAATGCCATTGCCTGTAATTTCATGAATATAGCCCTCCTTCATACCATCAATAACCAGGCGCACCTTCATATTATCTTCGGAAATGACAATGGCTTTTATCGCACATTCATTCTCATTGATAACGGGACTTCCATAGGTATGATGGTATTTATAGATAAAGGTCTTAAGCTGATAAGAAGCAGCATTTTTAGCAGTATTGGGATCAACAGGTTTAGTGAATTCCAACTCAAAACCATCGGGCATCGCCCTTATTGCTTTTATTTCAAAAGGTGTTTCTCCATTCCAGACCAAACGCTGTAAGCCAAAAATCTCGCTTCCCGTGGAGCCCCATCCTCTGCTGGTCATGCCAACGAACATGCTGTTATCGGACCCCCAGCACATCCGTAAAACACCGGAGGAAAAGCCTTCTCTGAAAGAGAAAACCGCCCCTTGATAAACTCCTTTCACTTTTTCCAAAAACACGCGGTTGATTAAACTTTGGCCCTGATCCCCCACGAAAATCTGATCCTTAAAAGGACCAAATCCTGCCGTATCGTCCAGAAGTAAGTCGGAGGTAGATACGCCCATATAGGCATGGGGAATCCATACGGAAGGCGTTTTTATACCGGGAATATCTTTGGCGACCTCAAATTGCGGTTTTCCAGTATCGGGTATATCACTTTCCCTCAATTTTACGGGGGAATCTGGTTCGCCTGACCAATTGAGTCCAGCAGGATGGCTTGTAAAATCCCCTTTCTCCAATGCAGTAATAGATCCTGAGCCTATCCATCCTCCCTGATTTTCGGCATAAAAAATAGCTCCGTCCTTGTTAAGACCAAAACCAGCCGGCGAACGAAAACCGGTAGCATAGGGTTCCGCTTTTCCATCTTCCGTAATCCTGAGCATCCAGCCGCGCCATTTCACATTGCTTTCCATATGGCCCCACCCGATTTTTTCGACCAGTTCTCTGGGATGGTTAATCCAAGCTAGGTTCAGTGTAACGATCATTTTTCCGTCCCTGTCAAACACAGGTCCATAGGCATATTCATGATAATTTCCCGTTACACGGAACGGATAAATCGTTTTATACTCATCTGCGACACCGTCACCATCCAGATCTTTTAATCGGGTAAGCTCTGGGCGTTGTGCTAGATAAAGCGCGCCGTCACGATAGGCAAGTCCCAAAGGTTCGTGCAGACCATGAGCAAATCGTTTAAAGCTGGGATTAAGTCCGTCTTTCATATAAGGATTGGAAATCATCCAGACTTCTCCTCTGCGAGTACTTACCGCCAATTTATCGTTGGGCAGGAAAGCCATTCCACCCACTCCTAAATCAATCCCTTCCGGAATAGGCACAGTTTTTATTTCATAATAATCGCTCTCTTTTGGCGGGGCAATGGTATCTGTTTGCTTTTGTGCAATGGCGCAGAAAGGAAAAATTAAGCAGGATAAAAATAGTGTGGCCAAATTGATCCGACCATAAAATACCGTTATAGCTGAGGTCATCTGTTTGGGTTTTAGGGTTACCATATCAAAGAGTAGGTCAGTGGAGAATTTAGTTTTTTAAGGGATATCAACATTTCCTGTTGTTGACCCTGAGATCTGATGAGTGGATTAAGAGCAGTATCCAGTTGGATATAATAGGAACCATTTATGCAATACAGACCTTTTTTGACTTGCTCAATTGTATCTGCCGAAGCGAGCCTGCAATATAGATTTTCGTTGGGATTTTCTACGCGAAGTGTTCGGGTAAGCCCAGAATTGTCTGTTGAAGGTGAAATTTCATCAGAAATTTTGGTTCCATTGATTGTATAATTAAATGTTGGAACCCCTTTCTTATCCAATAAATAACTATCACTTTGAAGATTATCAAAGGTTATAGAATCGGGCCACTTTGCATTCGTATTGGGCAATTCCGCGACGGCTGGAGAATCGTTAAACGGAATAACACTTCCTAAAGGCCGAGCCAATTGATCCTCACCTCGGTTGTGCCACATTTCGGTGGCATCCATAAATTCACCCCGCCATACTTGAAACCACGCCCCTTGACGGAGATCATAGGAATAATTGATGCCTTGGTAATCTCCTACGGAAACAACATAATCCAGTTTTTTATCGCCAAACATCATAAAACTACGGAGTATATAAGGCCTGTCGTCTGGCTTTACTATGATTGCCCCGATTCCCTGTCTGCCATTTGATTCCGTCAATTGGTCTAGGGAATGGTGCTGAATATTTTTAAAGGCTACTTTCCCATGGTCGCCCTGAAAAACCAAGGGACCGGATGCTTTTTCATCATTGAAAATTGAAGCCCTTGTGGGACCAGTTACTTCTACCTGTTGTTGCACCAGAACTCCATTTAGATAGACCTCGTCAAACTGAGCATTAGATATTTTATTCCCATTGGTATCGAAACGGGGAGCGCGAAAACGAATCCGTAGATGCTGCCAAAGTCCCGGTGCGCGCGAAACGTTGGATAGCGGCGCCATGCCCTCAAATCCTTTAATATCTAAAGAGTCGTTCCAGCGCTGATAAATTCCTCCGCAATCTGCAAAGGTTGGATCGGGATTGCGCCAACTATCAGCCAATTGCACTTCATACCTCCCCTGAAGATACACTCCAGAATTGGAATCTTTATCCATCATAAAATCCAACTCTAGATCTATATCGCCAAATTCCTCATTGGTGATAAGATGTGAACTTTGATTTTTTGAAAGATTGTTTACAATTACACCCGTACCCTTATCCAATTTTTTTGTATTCCATGGCTCTGAATAATCTGAAAAGAAGTTGGATGTAAGCACCCAATTTTCGCCAGGTTTATTAAATGCCTGCATGTCGGTCAAAGGAATTGACTTAAACTGCGATTCTTGGGCACTAGAAGCATAAAAAGCTACTAAACAGAGGAACAGAAAACCGATTTGAGAAGTTTTGAGATATCTCATTTATTTAAATTATTTTTTTTGATATAAAAAAGTATACTAATTTTTTTGGAATTATTAATTCTATTGAACTAACAAACGCCTGTTATAAATAAGTTCAGAATTACGTTTTTATAATCCGTTTTACTCAGATTCACTTAAATTTTTAAGTTTAGAAGTTGATAATGTTGCTGTAAAAAATTTAACAAGACTAAAACCCAAACTTACTCACATTTTCAGAGCATGAATTTTGACTTATATATTAAATCTAAATCAAAAGGGAGGATTGTTTGAAGTTATAGCTTACCATAAATCCAAAAGGTGTACGTAAAAATATAGGTTCATTTGTTAATTATATAATACTAATTTGTCTTTTTTCTATATTATTAAAAATTTTTAATTTAAACGCATTTAATGGTTCAGTTTGAAATTATAGCCTG
This sequence comes from Flavobacteriales bacterium, assembly GCA_038199845.1. Classification (GTDB taxonomy): domain Bacteria; phylum Bacteroidota; class Bacteroidia; order Flavobacteriales; family Flavobacteriaceae; genus Leeuwenhoekiella. The sequence goes on along the minus strand of JBBPYO010000085.1, from coordinate 258 downwards.
TCATTGAAGCTCAGTAAGGCGCGCTGGATGACAAGATATAGTTTTCTGTAAAATCTTAAAACAACAGCATCCTCTAATTATTATTTGTGACATTCTAAGATCTGAAATCTTTTTTTCTTATCGGGATCACCCAATAAACCTTTCTCATCTGTCATTTTCAATAAGATTTTGATTCCATTACCTTTATTTTACTTTTTTAGTATTATAAAATACTTCTCATCTTTGTGAAAAAGAAGATGTTTACATATTATGACTAAG
>JBBPYO010000084.1:0-2804 GCA_038199845.1 Flavobacteriales bacterium | reverse complement strand
ATCCACGTTTGGAAATCAGCGATGCAGCTATTGATGCACAATATACCGCTGCGAAACATTTGGAAGACTTTACCCAGACTAGCGCAGACGCCGTAAAACAACTTGTGCACAGCAAAAACACGGCTTCCGACTTTAAAAAGCGCCTTCAAGAAAGGGATTCCACGACATACCGTTCCGCCATTAAAGCATCAGATACGATCGTAAAAGAAATTGAAAAGGAAATTGCACTTTTCCTGGGAGAAATTGACGAACGTCAGGGTATTACCTTAGATCCTACCGTAAGAGTAATGGAGCGAATAGGTACCGCACAAAGCTATGTAGAAAGCCGTCCGAATGGTCTTACCATAACAGAAAACCAACTCATAACGCAGGCGAAAGAGGAACTTGATGCAACACTGGAAAGCGTCAACGCTTTTTACGGCAGTAAATGGCCTGCATATAAAAAGGCGATGGAAGCATTAAATTTTTCACCCTTTGAACCTATAAAAACATTTACGCAGAAATAAAAAAAACAGCTAAATTCAGTACTTTTCAGGTCATTTTTAATGGTTTTTCGGTCGTTTTTCACCTCCGGAAAGCCATTTTTTTATGACAAATCCTCCTTTATAGAAGCAGGTTTTAAAGTTATCAAACCAATTTTTTCAGAATGCTGTATCGCTTTTTCGCTGTGCGTAAAATAACAGACGGCAACGTCCATACTACTTATGGTCTCCAAGGCCTCGCTCACTTTTTTATGCTCCCCTCTACCGGTCTGTCTAATATATACCGCGCGTATATTCAGTGGAAACAGTTTGCAGATCCGTTCGTAAATAAAGGGATCTTGCTGGCTATCATCGCCTAGAAGGACATATTGAAGGTTGGGATAGAAACTGATAATATCTTTTATTTTTTCAAATTTATGATCGTGATCTCCCCTACCGCTCTTGAAAAAATCCCATAATCGGGTTTTGATTTTTTTCAGCTTGATCACTGCTTTGGGAAGTTCGTGAAGTGTAGCAAATTCTTCAATAAAGGCATACAGGTTCCACTCACTACTTGACACATAAAAAAAGGAGTTGAATCCTTCCGATCCTGTTCGACCAGAGCGACTCAAAAACTTATAGTGTCGCACCACATCCTCAAAAGGCTTGCGTTTATTGATATTTTTAGAAAGCATTACATACAGCTTTTTGAAAATACTATTGCTGTGGGAGATCAAAAAAGTATCGTCAATATCTGAAATAATGCCCAGCTTACCAGGAAAAGGTTTCAAGAGCTCTTGCGTATCTGTAATCCCGATGCCAGTCACATTATAGCGGACTTGATACGTGTGCCAGCCGCTGGTCAACTCTTCTTTGAAGGGAATGGAAAACCTAAAATAACCATCATCCATTGTTCGGGTGTTGACTACAACGCCCTTAAAAAGCAGTTCAATTTCTTTATTTACCAATGGCTCAATACGGAACATATGGAAAATGGAAAAAGCATGGCGGATGCCCTTTCGGTCCAACTTGTACTTATCTGGTGCCCAAGATTGAAACAAATGTCCAGAAACAGTTAGCTGGCTTTCATTAACATAGCCACGGTATAATTTTAAATCTAATTTCACAGTATACGATCTATTAAACAGTATTTTTAAAATACCTTAAATGTGATAAATTAAGTAAAATAGCGAGTTATTTACGAATTTAAGAATCTCGTTGGCACAGAATCATTAAGACAAACTAGCAACAACCAAATATAACAGTAAGTATTCTATATGGAAACAAAAAACAATATACTTCTTATTGTAAATCCCATTTCTGGGGATCGCAATAAAGATAAAATGATCGAGGAAGTACGCGAGAGAGTCGAAAAACACGACTTAGAACTTGTACTATATAAGACCGATGGCCACCATGACGCAGAAAAAATAGCTCAACGTATTAAAGAAGCACAACCTGCTCGCATACTTGTCGCGGGAGGTGATGGCACCGTAAAAATGGTGGCAGAAATACTCGAAGATGAAGAAATTGCTATCGGAATTATTCCGGCTGGTTCAGCAAATGGTCTGGCGACTAATTTGGGAATTACCGGTGAGATGGAAGAAATTTTAGATATTGCACTTTCAGACCATTTTATAGTTATGGATACACTACTGCTCAACGACACGTTAAGTCTGCACATCGCTGATCTGGGACTCAATGCAGCACTCATCAAAAACTACGAGGATTCTCGCATACGCGGAAAATTGGGTTATATGTTAAGTGCAATTCCTACCCTATCAAAGACGGAATATCCATTTAACTTTGAAATCGAGGCAAATGGCGAAAAAACGACCGAAACAGGCATATTATTGGCAATTGCTAACGCTACAACTTTTGGCACAGGAGCAAATATAAATCCCACCGGAAAGGTAGACGATGGAAAATTTGAAGTTCTGGTATTTAAGAAACTTGATCTTGTAGAAATTGCAAAAACCCTGTATGGCGAGGTAGAGCTGGATCCGGAATTTGTAAGTACAATTAGTACGACGGAAGCAACTATAACCTGTCAAAAAAAGATTGCCTTTCAAATAGACGGTGAATATATGGGAGAAACAGATCGCGTAATTGCCAGATTGAACCACAAGAAACTAAAAATTGCCGTGCCTCAAAATAATGTGGAGAACACTTAAAAAATGTTGTCACCTAGTCAGTTATCTTTTAAAGTAATTTCTATTTAATCGTAAAAATAAGTGATATTTGCCCACCTAAATCTTAAATTTAAATAATGGAAATAGCGTTGAGCATTATTATACCTATGTATAATGCCGAAAAGTATGTAGAGCGTTGTCTAGAGAGTAT
>JBBPYO010000083.1:0-6142 GCA_038199845.1 Flavobacteriales bacterium | reverse complement strand
GGGATTTTAAGCAGCTATTTGAAAAAGCGTGAAGAAAATTTTCCCGATTTAAAAGATCCTAATCTTTTATTGACCGATAAAGGCGTTAAAATGTATAACATGCTTGTTTATAGAATAATAAATAATTATTTTAGTGCGGTATCTCAAAAGATTAAGAAGAGTCCACACATGTTGAGGCATACTTTTGCAACACATTTGCTCAACAATGGTGCAGATTTAAATTCGGTAAAGGAGCTGTTGGGTCATAATAGCCTTGCTTCCACACAGATTTATACCCATAATAGCATCGCACAGTTGCAGAAAGTACATGAGCGGTCACATCCCCGAAGTAAAAATAAGAATGAGTTTATGTAAAATAATACTGCTAACGAAAATTAATCCTTAATACATATATTATGAAAGTAAACGTGCAAAACCCCAATTTCACTGCAGATCCAAAGTTGATCGATTTCATAGGTAAGAAGTTGACAAAGTTAGAGCAATATTATGATAAGATCATTTATGCAGATGTCTTTCTGAAAGTGCAGAAAACAAGTGGACGTGCAAATAAAGTGGTTGAAATTTTACTCAGTGTACCAGGCAATGAATTTATGGTTAAAAAGCAAGCTAAGAGTTTTGAAGCAGGTACAGATGACTGCACACAGTCTTTGCAGCGACAATTAATGAAGCAAAAGCAAAAAAATAGTGCTATTGCATAAAAATAAATGGCAAAAAGTTTTGTTAGAAATAAAAATCTTCTACATTTGCAGTCCGTTAGAAATAGCGGACTTTTTTATGCTGAATAAAGTATAGAAAAGCCGATGTAGCTCAGTTGGCTAGAGCACGTGATTTGTAATCTCGGGGTCGGGGGTTCGAGTCCCTTCATCGGCTCATTTTTTGAAATCGTTTTTAGTATAAAACGACTAGGGTTTTTTGAAATATTGATAACACTAATTTTGGGGAGATACTCAAGCGGCCAACGAGGACAGACTGTAACTCTGTTGTTTTACGACTTCGCAGGTTCGAATCCTGCTCTCCCCACTTTTTTTACCAATTTTTTGGGTTCTGATGCTTTTGAAATTTCTTAAGTTTGATGTCCAAAATAGAATGCGGGAGTAGCTCAGTTGGTAGAGCGTCAGCCTTCCAAGCTGAATGTCGCCGGTTCGAACCCGGTCTCCCGCTCTCTTAATTAAGGTTTTAGGATCTTAAGATATGAGGTAATTTTAATGGGCGCTTCGTGTCACTTTTAAATTACCTGTAAGCGCAATTGCTTGCGAAAGAATTACAGTTTTACTGCTTTGACCTCAAGTCAAAATCAGCCCTCAATGCTGGAAAGTCAGCTTGGGCTTCGTTTTTCTGGTTTCGGTCAGGATAATCTTAAGCCGACGTAGCTCAGGGGTAGAGCGTTTCCTTGGTAAGGAAGAGGTCACGGGTTCAATTCCCGTCGTTGGCTCTATAGCAGTGGCTGTTTTTAAACGAAATGGATGACTTTCTCTGGTTTTGCTTTTTGTAGATACAGAATTCATTCAGTAATAAAAATTTGAAAACTAATAATAACTAAGATTAAAATAATTTAAATCATGGCAAAGGCAACTTTTGATCGCTCCAAACCACACTTGAATATTGGTACTATTGGACACGTAGATCACGGTAAAACAACATTAACAGCCGCTATTACAACTGTACTTGCTGGTGCAGGTCTTTCTGAGTTGAGAAGTTTTGACTCGATTGACAATGCTCCTGAGGAGAAAGAACGCGGTATTACTATTAACACTTCGCACGTTGAATACTCGACAGCTAATCGTCACTATGCGCACGTTGACTGTCCTGGTCACGCGGATTATGTGAAGAATATGGTTACTGGTGCTGCCCAAATGGACGGTGCTATTCTTGTTGTTGCTGCTACTGACGGTCCTATGCCACAAACCCGTGAGCATATCCTTCTTGGTCGCCAGGTAGGTATTCCACGTATGGTTGTATTCATGAATAAAGTGGATATGGTTGACGATGAAGAACTTTTAGAACTTGTAGAGATGGAAGTTCGGGATCTATTGAATTTTTACGAATATGACGGAGATAATGGCCCTGTTGTTCAAGGTTCAGCTCTAGGCGCACTTAACGGTGAGCAAAAGTGGGTAGATAAAGTTATGGAGCTTATGGAAGCTGTAGATACTTGGATCGAATTACCTAAGCGTGATATTGATAAGCCATTTTTGATGCCTATTGAAGATGTGTTTTCTATTACAGGTCGTGGTACTGTAGCAACTGGTCGTATTGAAACTGGTGTCGCAAATACAGGTGATCCAGTAGAAATTATTGGTATGGGTGCTGGTAAACTTACATCTACTGTAACTGGTGTTGAAATGTTCCGCAAAATATTAGATAGAGGTGAGGCTGGAGATAACGTAGGAATTCTTCTACGTGGTATCGAGAAATCTCAGATTACCCGTGGTATGGTTATAACCAAACCAGGATCTGTTAAGCCACACCATAAATTCAAAGCTGAGGTTTACATCCTTAAAAAAGAAGAAGGTGGCCGTCACACGCCATTCCATAATAACTATCGTCCACAGTTTTATGTACGTACAACTGACGTAACAGGAACAATTACTTTAGGTGATGGTGTTGAAATGGTAATGCCTGGTGATAACCTTACTATTTCAGTAGAGCTTATACAGCCTATTGCAATGACTGTAGGTCTTCGTTTTGCGATCCGTGAAGGTGGTAGAACAGTAGGAGCTGGACAAGTAACAGAAATTCTTGAATAAATACTTTTCAGTAATTATAAAGTCAAAGGTGTCCGTTATTTACGGATGCCTTTGATTTATATTTATAGATCATCATTTTTTGATCTAAATCTTAGAATTTTAAAAAGGTTTCAATAAATGATTGCGCCTTTAGGTATACGGGTTTAGCTCAGTTGGTAGAGCACTGGTCTCCAAAACCAGGTGTCGGGAGTTCGAGTCTCTCAACCCGTGCGAATTGAAATAATGAAATGCACTAAATGAGAAAATTTGTGCTGATTTTATTTAAGTCTTTATCTTGAGTAAGGTTTACAAAGCAAAAGATAGTTTCTCGAGTTGTGTAATTCATGTAAACATATTTTTAAAAGATATGTTTTAGAACTAATAGTTTCTACGAAATAAATAATCACATGGCCGGTTTAGTTAATTACGTTCAGGAGTCTTATAATGAATTAAAAAATCATGTGACATGGCCTCCTCTTTCTGAAGCGCAACGATTAACCATTGTTGTAGCAGTATTTGCAATTATTTTAGCTCTTGCGATTTGGGGCGTAGATACTGTTTTTAGCCGTGCTATAAAGTATTATTTTAATCTCGTAAGCTCTTAAAAACTTTTACAATGGCTATAACAAATAATACCAAAAAAGATTGGTACGTGGTAAGGGCCGTTAGTGGTCAGGAAAATAAGGTTAAGGGGTATATTGATCAAGAAATTACCCGTTTTAACTTAGAGGATTATATAGAAGAAGTACTAGTTCCCACAGAAAAGGTCATTCAGATACGTAAAGGTAAAAAAGTAAATAAAGAGCGCGTATATTTTCCTGGATACATCATGGTTCACGCAAACTTAGGTGGAGAAGTCACACACATGATTAAATCCATTAATGGGGTTATAGGTTTTCTAGGTGAAACTAAAGGAGGGGATCCTGTTCCTTTAAGAAAGGCAGAGGTTAACCGTATGCTTGGGAAAGTAGATGAGCTTTCGATAAAATCTGAAAATGTTGCCATTCCTTTTGTAATTGGCGAAACTGTTAAAGTTATTGATGGCCCATTTAATGGTTTCAATGGAACGGTCGAAAAAATCAATGAAGAAAAGCGCAAGCTGGAGGTCATGGTAAAAATATTTGGTCGTAAGACTCCTTTAGAGCTTAGCTACATGCAAGTCGAAAAGGTATAATAAGAAAAATGTTACATTATATAGATTATATTCTTCCGCTTCCACTAAAGAATATGTCAACTAAAATTTTTAAAAATGGCAAAAGAAATAAGTAAGGTTGTAAAGTTGCAAGTAAAGGGGGGTGCGGCAAATCCTTCCCCACCAGTTGGACCAGCTTTAGGTGCTGCCGGTGTAAATATAATGGAGTTCTGTAAGCAGTTCAATGCTAGAACCCAGGATAAAGCTGGTAAAATACTTCCTGTTGCTATTACTGTATTCGTTGATAAATCATTTGATTTTGTTATCAAAACACCACCTGCAGCAGTGCAGTTGATGGAAGCAGCTAAAGTAAAAACCGGTTCAGGAGAACCTAACCGCAAGAAAATTGCTAGTGTATCCTGGGATCAGATAAAGGCAATTGCTGAAGATAAAATGGCAGATTTAAACACCTTTACAGTAGAGAGTGCCATGAAAATGATAGCAGGAACTGCACGATCAATGGGAATAACGGTAAAGGGGCAAGCTCCTTTTTAACAACCACAAAAGCAATTTATAATGGCAAGAATAACTAAAAAGCAAAAAGAGGCGCGAGCAAAGGTAGATACAGGTACGACCTATACCTTACTTGATGGCTCAAAGCTTATAAAGGCAATAAGTAAATTTAATTTTGATCCTTCTGTTGACTTGGCTATACGTCTTAATGTAGATCCGCGTAAAGCGAATCAAATGGTACGTGGTGTAGTAACACTACCACATGGTACAGGTAAAGATGTAAAGGTACTCGCGCTGGTAACACCAGACAAAGAGGCCGAAGCTCAAGAAGCGGGTGCGGATTATGTAGGTCTAGATGAGTATCTTGAGAAAATCAAGAATGGATGGACTGATGTAGATGTAATTATCACCATGCCAAGTGTAATGGGTAAATTAGGACCTTTAGGACGTGTATTAGGTCCCCGTGGACTAATGCCAAATCCTAAAACTGGTACGGTAACCATGGATGTGGCGAAAGCGATAAACGATGTTAAATCTGGTAAAATCGACTTTAGAGTTGAAAAAACTGGAATCGTACACGCAGCGATTGGAAAAGCTTCTTTTGATGCAGAAAAAATCGCCGAAAACGCCCGAGAATTGATAACCACAATAGTAAAATTGAAGCCTACAGCATCAAAAGGGATTTATATCAAAAGTATTTTTATGTCTAGCACCATGAGTCCCAGTGTAGAGATAGATTCAAAGCGCTTTGCTGAGCAGTAAAAAGTTAAATTATGACAAGAGAAGAAAAATCACAAGTAATAGAAGACTTAACTGCACAGTTGGCCGATAGTACTCATATCTATTTGGCAGATATAGCTGGCTTAGATGCCGGTACAACCACAAGGTTGCGCAGAGCATGTTATAAAGCTGGCATTAGACTGGCTGTAGTTAAAAACACCTTGCTTGCAAAAGCAATGGATGCATCAGCAAAGGATTTTGGAGAATTACCCACAGTTTTAAAGGGCAATACTTCTATAATGTTTTCTGAGGTAGGAAATGCCCCGGCAAAAGTGATTAAGGAATTTCGTAAGAAATCTGAAAAACCATTGCTTAAGGGAGCATTTATTGAAGAGGCGGTTTATGTTGGCGATGATCAACTTGACGCACTTGTCAATATCAAATCTAGAGAAGAACTGATTGGGGATATCGTAGGTCTTCTTCAATCTCCTGCCAAGAACGTTATTAGCGCTCTTAAATCAGGTGGTTCTACTATTGCTGGTTTGGTTAAGACACTTTCCGAAAGGGAAGAATAATACGCACGCACTTTTAATTTATATAAACAAGAATAATTTTTTTTTAAAACGATAGAAATGGCAGATTTGAAAGATTTCGCAGAACAATTAGTAAATTTAACCGTAAAAGAGGTTACTGAACTAGCAACTATTTTAAAGGATGAATACGGTATTGAGCCAGCAGCGGCAGCTGTGACAATGGCTGGACCAGCAGGTGGCGGAGAAGAAGCTGCAGAAGAGCAGACTGAATTCGACGTAATCCTTAAAGCTGCAGGTGGTTCTAAACTAGCAGTTGTAAAACTGGTTAAAGAACTTACTGGTTCAGGACTTAAAGATGCAAAAGAATTAGTAGACAACGCGCCTAGCCCAATTAAGGAAGGTATTGCTAAAGATGAAGCTGAAGCAATCAAAAAACAATTGGAAGAGGCTGGTGCCGAAGTTGAGCTTAAATAAGTTCAACACATACAAAAACAAGGGTTTAGGTCTTTCCGCATTAG
>JBBPYO010000082.1:0-2849 GCA_038199845.1 Flavobacteriales bacterium | reverse complement strand
TGCAGCGGAAAGCCCGACCCGCAGGGAAACGCCCAAAAACCGATCAAAATGGTCAAAAAACGGCTAGAAATAGAATAAAACCGATGGCTTTTGGGAAAAGACAACACGCTGTTGGGACATTTGCGGATATTCAATTCAATTTATACCCCACTAAAGGTGTATCAAATTTTCAGCTATTAATCCTCAAAGCGCGTCATTACTGAAAGAACTGTAAAGTATTAATAAAAAATTAAGAATTATTTTATATTGATTGGATTAAATTCCGATTTAAAATAAATTAACATATGCGAACGAAAAAATACTATCTGCCTATTCTGGCAACTTCACTACTCTTGATTATTTCCTGTTCAAGCTTAAAAAAATCAAAATCGGGTGATTCTACCACCACAATAGAGGAGAAAAAAGATGCAAAAAATGGCATCAAACCCTACGATAAAATCATTACCAAAGAAACGGTGACCGATTCCGGTCTTTTCGCCGTACATACCGTAAACGATGATTATTTCTATGAAATCCCTGATAGTCTATTCAATCGGGATATGCTCATGGTTACGCGGATTGCCAAGACCGCGGCAGAAATAGGTTTTGGTGGAGGTAAAACAAATACCCAGGTATTACGCTGGGAAAAAAAGCCCAAAAAAGTACTTTTGCGAATCGTTTCGTATGAGACCTTCGCGGCAGATTCCCTTCCTATTCATGAGGCCGTTAAAAACTCCAATTTTGACCCGGTTTTGTTCGCTTTTGACATAAAAGCCTTCGGTAAGGATTCCACAAGTACGGTAATTCAGGTGAATAAATTGTACGAAGATGATGTACAACCGCTCGGAATTCCCGGTTATTACCGCGAGCGTTATAAAATATCAAGTTTAGACGGTGATCGCAGTTATATAGAAAGCCTTAAAAGTTACCCCATAAATATTGAATCGCGTCATGTAAAAACCTACAAGGCCAAAGAACCGCCCAGCAATGAGAGCGTGGGATCGATTTCTGTAGAAATGAGTAACTCTATGGTTTTATTGCCAAAAGAACCCATGCGCCGTCGTTATTTTGATCAACGTGTTGGCTGGTTTGCCCGTGGGCAAGTGGATTACGGTCTTGAAGCACAAGAAAGTAAAACCATTAAATATCTGGACCGTTGGAGACTCGAAGTAAAAGACGAAGATCTGGCCAAATATAAGGCCGGAGAACTCGTAGAACCTAAAAAGCAGATCGTATATTATATAGACCGCGCCACGCCAAAAAAATGGAGACCTTTTATTAAAGAAGGTATAGAAGACTGGCAGGTCGCTTTTGAGGCGGCAGGTTTTAAAAATGCGATCATCGCAAAAGAAGCGCCTACAGTGGAAGAAGATCCTGAATGGTCGCCCGAAGATGCGCGTTTTTCTACCGTACGTTATTTAGCATCGCCCATTCCCAATGCAAACGGCCCGCATGTAAGCGATCCACGTAGCGGTGAAATTCTGGAATCAGACATAAACTGGTACCATAATGTGATGACTTTGCTGCGCAATTGGTATTTTGTACAGACCGCGGCCATTAATGAAGAGGCGAGGGGAGTGGCTTTTAAAGACGAGATTATGGGCCGGTTGATCCGTTTTGTGTCTTCTCACGAAGTGGGTCACACACTTGGTTTGCCGCATAATATGGGCAGCAGTCCGGCGTATGCAGTAGATTCATTGCGCTCTGCAGAATTCACTAAAAAATACGGAACCGCACCTTCTATTATGGATTATGCGCGTTTTAATTATATCGCCCAGCCCGGTGATGACGGGGTTGCTTTAATGCCAAATATTGGTATTTATGATAAATATGCCATTAAATGGGGTTATAAGCCGATTTTAGATGTTTCTGCTGAAGGCGAAAAAAAGACGCTTGATTCTTGGATTTTAGAACATGCCGGTGATCCTATGTACCGTTTTGGAGCGCAACAACGCGATATTGTAGATCCCAGTTCCCAGACCGAAGATCTAGGAGATGATGCAGTAAAAGCAAGTCTTTACGGGATTGCCAATTTAAAGCGCATCGTTCCAAATCTGATTGAATGGACGCAGGAAGACGGTAAAAACTATGATGATCTCAACACTTTATATGGACAGATTTTAAGTCAGTATAATCGGTATATGGGTCATGTTTCCAACAATGTTGGAGGTGTTTATGAGTATAATAAAACGTACGATCAGCCTGGCGCGGTCTACACATCAGTGCCTAAAAAACGGCAAAAGGAAAGTCTTGAGTTTTTACAAGACGAACTTTTTACCACACCAACGTGGATGATAGATGAAAACATTCTCAATAAAATTGAGCATGATGGAAATATAGAACGTATCCGGAGCACACAAGTGAGAACGTTAAATAACGTGCTAGATTTTGGCAGAATGGCGCGAATGATTGAAAATGAAACATTGAACGGTAAAGAAGCGTATGGTTTGCCGGAAATGATGAATGATCTGCGCATCGGTATTTTTAGTGAACTAAACAACGGAAAGAAAATTGACATCTATCGCAGAAATCTGCAGCGCGCCTATATAGATCGTTTGGAATATTTAATGACTAAAGAACAGGAAGGCAAAAATGCTACAGATGTTGATGTGAGCCAGTCGGATATACGCGCGGTGGTTCGTAATGAATTGGTTGTTTTACAGCAGCTTACCGCTAGAGCAGCAAATCGAACTGGGGATACAATGAGCCGAATTCATCTTAAAGATCTTAATGAGCGCATTGATCTTATTTTAGATCCAAATGGGTAATTGAGTTTTTTTTTATTAAACACTATACTTTTTTTTGACTAATTAAGGCTGTTTTTTGAGGTGATTTGCCGGTGTTTTAGGCAGTTTTGGGTGTTTCCCTTC
>JBBPYO010000081.1:0-2036 GCA_038199845.1 Flavobacteriales bacterium | reverse complement strand
ATTGGCTCAAAACGCCGAAAAATTGGGTTATAATCGTTTTTGGCTTGCAGAACACCATAATATGGTAAGTATAGCAAGTTCCGCGACCACGGTACTTATGGGGCATATTGCGGGCAATACAACGACCATAAAAATAGGTTCTGGCGGGATCATGCTGCCCAACCATTCTTCATTGCTGGTTGCAGAGCAATTTGGCACCTTGGCGCATTTATATCCCGGTCGTATCGATATGGGCTTGGGCCGCGCTCCGGGAACAGATCAAGCTACCGCGCACGCCATTCGCCCAGATCGTGTGCAGGCGGTTTACAGGTTTCCCGAGGAAATAGAGAACATACAGCGCTATTTTTCAAAGGAAAACCAAAATGCTAAAGTCCGTGCCACGGTTGCAGAAGGCGTTGAGGTTCCCATTTATATTTTGGGTTCGAGTACAGATAGTGCACATCTTGCAGCGGCAAAAGGGTTGCCCTATGTTTTTGCCAGTCATTTCGCGCCAGCTCAATTGTTTGAAGCGCTTGCCATTTACCGCAACGAATTTCAACCTTCCGATACGCTCGATGAACCTTATGTGGTTGCCGGGATCAATGTGATCGCCGCAGACACGATGGAGGAAGCTGAAAGTCTGTCCACCAGTTCCATCAGAATGATGATTGGCGTGATGACCGGGCAGATCGATTATTTGCAGAAACCGATCCCAATGAATCAAGAACTCAGGTCGATTTCCCAAAATCCTGCTTTCTTGCGTATGCAGAAATACTCCTTTGTGGGTGATAAAGAGAGTGTGAAAAGGCGAACTGAAGATTTTATTGAACAGACCGGTGCTGATGAACTTATGGTTGCTTCTCACATATATGATCCAAAAGATCGTATTAAATCCTACCAACTTTTTGCAGAAGTGATGGAAGAGATTAATGCTGTACCCGCTTTATAAAAGAGCACTTTGCTTAGATAAAACTCTAACGCCGAACTGTCTTCTCATTTGGAAACTCCAATTTAATGGAAGTATTTAAAATAAGGAACCACCCAGAAAGGTGGTTTCTTATTTTAAATTAGTCTTTTATTCTTCTCAATTGTCGTATTTACTGTTTTAAACTATTGTGGAGATAAAGACAGAAAACGATTATAATCTTTGACTTTGAACGTATTTTGATCTGTTGCGTTAAGTTCTTGAATTCGGGTAATATTTTTAGTATTGTGCCTAACGTGTTTTTCTATGGATTGTAGCGTGTAAATTATTGATGACTATTCGGTTAAGTATGAGTCGAATTTTTAAAATTTATAATTATTCTTTTCAATAAGCCAAATTTAAAAATTTGGCGACTTTGCAAAAATACCCGAACCTTCGTGTTAGCAACGACTCGCATTATGTTTTACATACCTTGTTGTGTGTAAAGCTTTCCGCACAGTTATTCATTTTTATACAATTCCCTTACTTTTTCAAAGTTTGTTGAATTGTTGATTTTATAAAAATAGCTCTTTTGCCATTTTTGAGTACTTTCCGCAGTTTTATTTTTTGCAATATCCCAATTTGGATATACTCGGAATGCTCTTTTTCCATCCTTTTTGTCAGTTGAGATTATTCCTTTTTTAATCAGCTCACCTTTTGGGAAAACAAATTGTCCGAATTCATTTTCCGTTCTCACATTTACAACATAAAAATCAAATCGGTCATTTTCGTCAAGTGGCTCAATCGGTTCATTTCCATTTCGTTTCCAAAATGTCACAAATTGCCCAATTTTTTTGGGTGTGATTTTAGCATTTCTACTTATAATATTCAATCCGTTAAGCTTAAATCGGCAAGCATCATATTCTTTGCTTTCTGGTTCATTTTCGAAGTCCGAAATTTCAAAAGAGCATTTATCGTAAACATCCGTTTTTATTTGTTTCAGATTGTTATTCATTTTTTATTTTCAGTTCGGTTTTTGATGTTATCGCGATTTTTTAAGCATTAAGCACAACGGGTTTGTATATGGCTCGTAGCGTGTAAATTAGCGATAACTATTCGGTTGAGCACGAGCCGAATTTTTTAATTTTCTTAT